>DTSJ01000394.1 GCA_012965445.1 Candidatus Hydrogenedentota bacterium | reverse complement strand
CCAGGGCTGCTTACCTTCCTGCCATTGTCGAATGACTTCCTCAGGGACTGTTTTCTGAAAAAGTATCTCAAGCTCTTTTATCTTTTTCTCGAGGAGTTCCGCTTCCTTTTCATGCGCGACCAATTGCAGACTCATTGGCTGCACGTAGCGAACGTACACAGCATAGGTGCCTGCCACTGATGCAAGCAGCAGAACAGCGACGATGATGTAGCTTTTTTTCATTCGGAAGAACTCCGCATATATCGAGCTAATGCCTTACTGATTATCGAACTCTATTGGGTCGCCTAGGAACTGAATTTCAAATCGAAAGAAGATGACAGATACTCCGGTTATTTGAGTGCCGCTGGAAGAGCTGGAAGTCGGGATATTGGCCGTACTCAACCCTGATAGAAAACCACCACCACCACCGCCCATTCCACCACCGCCCATTCCACCACCGCCCATTCCACCACCGCCAGAGTCATTCGATCTGGTCGCGGCTTTCGCTCCAAGCGACCCCGGACTTGCATTGTCGAGCTTCACTTCGGGTTCTCTTGTGAGATCTTTAATGTGAAAGTATACGCCATTGTCCACGACGCGCTCATGTTCCATGAGCCGCCGATTAAACTCCTGCACCGTTTCGATATCGAATCCATATCCGAAAATCGCGATTCCATTGGGCTCCACAATGACTCCGGCTCTACCGAATGGCTGTATTCCGGGAAAGGGTTGAAGTTTGAGGTCACCTCCGCCGCCGCCTGTGAGGATATCGAGGTTCCCAATGTTTATTCCCATGCCGCCAGAAGGGGCCGCTGCCACAGTGACCTCGGGTTCCTCAATTTCTGTTACCGTAATTCCCAGTCCAGCATTTCTCGCGTCGGGGCCCGTATTATCCGGACCGCCCAGCACAATAGATTGAAATGAGCTGAGTACGATTCCTCCAGGGCGGGAATCCTGGACGATCTGCAACTCGTCGGTCCAGAAATGTTGCGCGAGGCGAACATCGTCGAACAATCTCACCTCACTTTTATAACCCTCGACCTCTCTTTTGATGACATCGTACTCAGTCTGGTAAGAGGAGAATCCGGTCGGATCATTTAACATAGCTGGGTCGTATTTTCCCAGAACGGATTTCAGTTCATTGATACGCTGTAAAACGGCTTCATCTTTTTGTGCCGTCACCGGTATGGTCGATGCCATGATGAGATAGACTGCGAGGAAAGTCAGCGCCCAGTAAAATCCCTGCTCCTTACGTTTAGACATTTCCTGAATATGGGGCGGAATAAGGTTAATCTCGATCGGCACTGTCTGCACCGAGCGAAGCGCCAGGCCGAGTACTACGCAGGCCTGTTCAGGGAACTGACTGGCTTCGTTTGCCGCAGGTGAAATTGCAAGCCCGGCAAGAGGCTGAGCGATTCGCACTTCGATGTTAAGCTGACGCTGCAAGAACGGAATGATGTTTCGCAGGCAGGATCCTCCGCCGGTAATAATTACTCTGGTGACCGGGCCTCCGCCCGGCTGGGATCGAAAATAACCGAAAGAGCGGTTGATTTCGCCGACGAGGCGACCCAATATCCGCCCCGTGACTTCTCCTCCGCGTCCGTCACGTTTCGCATCACCTGTCGGTGCGAATGCCTTTTCTCTTTTGAGACGCTCGGCTTCTTCGAAGGGCATGTTGAATGCCGATGAGAGCGCTGAGGTGACATCGTTTCCGCCCACGTGCAGACTGCGCGTGAACTTGAACTGGTTATCTTTTTGGATGACGATGTCACTCGTGGTGGCACCCATGTCCACCATCGCGATGCATTGGCCTTCATCGCCAAAGTCTCCGGTATGTCTGAGCCAGTTGTAAGCGGCAAGCGGGGACACGTCCACCGTATCAACACTGCGCTTTACTCTGTTTAGTATTTCCAACTGCTTTTCAACCACATCCACCTTAATGGCGGCCATCATCACATCATATCCACCCGCTTCAGTTCGATCGAGCACCTGATAGTCGAGCGCTATTTCATTCAGTGAAAACGGGATCTGCTGTTGGATCTCATAACGCACGATCTGCGTCACTTTGTGTTCCGGGACTGG
This sequence comes from Candidatus Hydrogenedentota bacterium, assembly GCA_012965445.1. The sequence goes on along the minus strand of DTSJ01000394.1, from coordinate 66 downwards.
AGGCAGAGACCGATTTCGCGTAAACACAGATTGACCCGGAACGGCTACGATAGCTTTCTTGGCGCG
>DTSJ01000393.1 GCA_012965445.1 Candidatus Hydrogenedentota bacterium | reverse complement strand
CAGAGTGAAGAAAGTTATAGAAATTGATGACGTCGGAGGTGGGGGGTTCCCTTGCGACAGGCGTCGTATATGTGGAAAATGCCTTTAAAAAATTGCAGAATTTTGTACTATTTTCTCCAAAAAATACTTCAAAAATGATGATTTCTTACTATTAATTATTTTGGCCATGGCTCCAGTCCAGAGCGGATGGCGTATTGCTTCCAGTCGTTTTGCGGCTTGCCGGTAGTCATCTTGATGTGTGCATTGTAAATAGAGGGTGTTCTTGATTCAGAATCGAGGGAGTCTGTACAATCTGGTTTCTTACCGAATGGCTGAAAGTTGCTCAGGGGTTGTTCTTTACCGATAAGCGCAGGTGTCGGTATGCAGAATCGACACGATTTCGAGATCTGACCAGGAAAATGTAATGCCCATCCGCTTTTACAATACGCTGACCCGCCAAAAGGACGAATTCGTGCCGCTGGAAGAGGGCAAGGTGGGCATGTATGCCTGCGGTCCAACGGTGTACAGTTTTGTTCATATTGGAAATCTGCGTACATTTATGTTTCAGGATCTACTTCAGAAGCATCTGAAGTACCGGGGATATGAAATCCGGCATGTAATGAACATCACGGACGTGGAGGACAAGATAATCCGGACGTGCCGGGAAACGGGCGAGGACTTGAAATCGCTTACGTCCCTGTATACGGAGGCCTTTTTTGCTGATCTGGAGGTGCTGGGTGTCGATATCCCTGAACATACACCGCGGGCGACTGATCACATTGAGGATATGGTGAAACTGGTCCAGCGATTGACGGAGAACGGTCACACGTATGAGATGGACGGCAGTATTTACTTCAAGATTACGTCATTTGATGGTTACGGAAAGCTGAGTCGCTTTGACATTGATACGCTGCAGGAAGGTGCGAGCGGCAGGGTGGACAATGATGAATATTCGGATGAGGATGCGCGGGATTTCGCATTGTGGAAGTCTTATGTTGAGGATGACGGCGAGGTTTATTGGGACACGGAGATTGGGAAGGGGCGCCCTGGCTGGCATCTGGAGTGCTCGTGCATGAGCATGGGGATATTGGGTGAGAGTTTCGATATCCATTGCGGAGGGATCGATCTTGTGTTCCCGCATCATGAGAATGAAATCGCGCAGTCTGAAGCAGCTACAGGTAAGTCTTTCGTAAAGTATTGGATTCACGCGGCTCATTTGAATGTGGATGGACAGAAGATTTCGAAATCGCTGGGGAATACGATTACGCTGCGGACGCTGCTCGAGGACGGGCATGATCCGATTGCGGTACGATGGGCGCTGCGGTCAACGCACTATCGTCAGCCTACAAATTTTTCTGTGGACACGCTTGCGGCGGCGAAACAGTCTGTTCAGCGGATTCGTGATTTTCGTATGCGACTGGCTAACGTGAAGCGCAAATCGGGCCTTGATCTGGTCAGCGAATCGGAGGCCTGTGAGACGGGATTTGGAGAAGCACTGGATGATGATCTGAACATTTCGGGTGCACTTGCGACGGTGTTCGATTTTATCCGGCTGGTGAACAAGCATCTGGATGAAGATGAGGTGTGTGCTTCGGGTGCCGAGACGGCATTGGGAATGCTGGACAGGCTGGACGGGGTAACGGGGATTCTGGGTGATGCCCCTTCCGGGGGAGCTCCTCAAGAAATTCTGGACCTGGTGCGGGAGCGTCAGGATGCACGTCGAGCGAAGGATTTTGCGGGTGCCGACGCGATTCGCGACGAGCTGGCTGACAAGGGCTGGATTCTTGAAGATACGCCTGATGGTCCGCGTGTGAAGCCTGTCTAGAGCACTTTAAAACCTTTTGGTATGCTGGATCGTCCAAATGCAGTGTTGGGGTCGTGGAATGCCGGTGAGGTAGCGTTTACCGAAGCATATTCATTATGATTCTGTTTAATGTAAAGCATGGTAGACCCACGCGACAATTACGATCATCTGTCCAGAGTCTTAACTTGCTGTGTCCGAGCGAGTTATGATCGAATCAGGGAACTTTCATTAGCGTATGGGGTTAGAATGTACAATCGCGGGATCAAGTCCTTCCAGGGAAACATGCCAATATGAGTGATCACTCAGATTGGGATCTAGTGGCCTTGGCAAATGGTGGCGATATGGACGCTTT
>DTSJ01000392.1 GCA_012965445.1 Candidatus Hydrogenedentota bacterium | reverse complement strand
CGCGTGACGAAGTCTGGGCCGGGGCAATTCGGCTCAAAATTGGATTCCCCGATGCCAAGTATGTTGTATTGACGCGACATCCACTTGCAACATTCTCCTCCTTCGCCAATTCGTTTTTCGACGGAGATTATCAGGCCGCGCAAAAATACAATCCTTTGCTGAATCGTTACGTACCCGCGCTCGCGAAATTTCTGCGCCAGAACGAGGTGCCTTTCGTCCATGTTCAATACGAGAATTTAGTTGAAGATCCGGAGACTTGGATGAAGCAAATTTACGAGTATCTTGGAATTCCTTTTGAAGAGGAGTCGATCAACTACGGCTTGCATCGACGAGAGGAATCCGAAACGAAGGGCTTGGGTGATCCTATCGGAGTACAACAATATTCTCGTCCGTCAACGGATTCTGTGAACAAATGGGTGGAAGAACTCGCTTCTGATCCCGATAAACTGGCGCTGATGCAGACGATTGTCTCTCAACTTGATCAGGCCGATCTGGAAACGATAGGGTACCCCATCGAGACTTTCTGGACTCCGATGGAGGAGGTTGAAGGCAAGACCTTTAATCCGAAAAAGCAGTCGATGTCGCGGTATCGACTGCAGCGAAAAGCGATTATCAAGATTCGGGGGTTCGCACAGTCGAATCATATTTTCCGGGGGCTACTTCGGAAAATACAGTTGGTCTCCAATGTGCTGCTTCGGGACTGACGACCCGGCAATCCTCAGCGGTTTGAGTCGACCACCGCGATTTGTAATACTCTATTTGATAATGGACAGTTAGTCCGAATCCATCATTCTGCTAGTGTTTGTTGTAGTTTCATGTTGTTTTCGTATTGTATGGGCGACCACTACAGGGGGCGACTAGTGAATCGTGCCAGCGCGGGACGAACCCCTGTCCGCGAATCGTGGCTAATTTTGAAAGCTGAAGGACATGATACTCCCGCATTGTAGGCGAATCCAATTTTGAGCCGAATTGCCCCGGCCCAGACTTCGTCACGCGACAATCAATACCCGAGACGAGCGGGGTACGCCAATCTGATTGCACACGGGAGGCACTGGTACCTGATATACTACCCAATCGAAGCCAGTCACGGAAGTGTGGAATTCTTATTCAACGAGAAAGTCGTTAATTTGCAACCATCGCCGAAGAAGAAAATTATCAGAGTATCTTTCTGGTTGTGCACCATTGGGTTTTCTATTGTTGCCATATCATTGAGTATGCTGTTTGGAGTTCAAATTGAGCCCATTCAAACGAGTGCCCCTCCCGAATCTCTACTGACTCGAAATGCCCCGCGCCAAGTCTCAACCGATTCGCCGGAATCGATCGCACCGCCGGAAACAGAATCCGTAATTCCCGAGGTTGAACGGAGAACGGAAATGCCCGAACAACAGCCGGATACACCAAGGCAACCGGAGCCAGCATTTAGTATTGAGGAGCTGCGTGAATTATCGCGCGGCATCGTCTTAGATGGAATACCCGTTGATCATATCGTCACGGCATTGGAAAATGTTTATACAAGGGATGATGCTGCTCGTGAATTGTCGAATGCTCTGTATCACGATATTCCGTTTGAACAGAGAGACGAGATTTGGCGGCAGTTTAGTCCACAAGTACTCGAATTACTGAGAGACGAGCTCGAAAGACAGCTCGTCGAATCCGTTAAATCCGACCAAGACCTGCTCGGTATCCCACGAATCTTGGCAGAAATTCCCAATCGTGACGCGGGTTCATATGAAGTTCTTGAGTGGGTGTCTTCAAATCACCAAAATCCGTGGGTGCGACGTAGCGCGGCTATTTCACTAGTCCAGCAATACCCTGGAAAGGAAATACAGGATCGAGTTGTCAAAGACCGAGCCCGAGATCCCAGTTTGATTGTCCGCATGAATATCCTCGTATTTCGAGTTGAAGATTTCTTCACTTTATGAGACTAAAAGGGCGGGCGTATGGTCAAAAAACTCAGCCGAACTCTTTGTACCCTTTGAATAAAGAGCATATACGTTTTTGAGCAGGAAATCTCGGCCTCTTTATTTCTGGCTCTTTTTCGGGGATGATTGCTCCTTTTGTGTGTTTGGACTCTCGGAGTGTTTATGAATTTTGTTTTGCAGCCGTGGTATATCGTAATTCTGGCTCTATCGCGAT
>DTSJ01000391.1 GCA_012965445.1 Candidatus Hydrogenedentota bacterium | reverse complement strand
CCCGCTGCGGTCTCAACGATGGTATCGGCGGCGAAGGCTGGTGTCGATTGGCGAGAAGTGTGGAGTCCGCTGTATGCGGCTGCCCCGGCAGCAGTCGCTGTTGATGCTTTTTTCAGGAAGGTCCTGCGGGTAGTTTCGGTCATAGCGGTATTCTCTTAACGGATAACCGTCTTGCCACTGTGCAGCAATCGGTTTTCAGCGGTCCGAGGATTTTCTAGTCGGTCGATGTGTCCCTTTTGTTCCATTTTTCCCGGTGGGCTGCGGCTTCCTCGCCGTCTACATGGGTATACGAGATATACGGGATCATCATTTCGTCTTCGCTGGGCGCAGCAAAACCGACCGACCGCATGATATTCAATTTAGGCACCTTGGTCTTGATCGTTTCGGAGTTGTCGAATCGGGCAAGAGCGTCGATGCGCGTGCCCTTGGGAATAAACTTTGGCTCGCGGTAGAAGTAAATTGTCTGCCAACTGTAATTGTATCGATCCACGTAGATGAGTTCTTCGGTAGTGCCGTCGGGATAGTATGCGGTATATCGGAAATCCTTCCCGCGATAGTGCATGTGGGGGTGAACTGAGAGGAGCAGTGTGTCTTCCTCAAAGGTGCCGCTGAATCCCACTTCCCAGTTTGGGTGACCGGGCGGTATTTCGAAGTGCATGTTGCCTGTGCCGTTTACGCCCAGGGCATTCCAGGTGACTTTGTGTCTGATTTCAGTACCTTTGGGGTAAAACTTGAACCCCAGGCCCGATTGATCCCATTTGCCTGTTCCCGGCCCTTGTTCTTTGTTGTAGTGCATGGAGATGGAGACGGTGGTGCCTGCGCGCAGGAGATTTCCGAATCCGTCGGGATACTGTTGCGGGTCTTCGCCGGCGGCAACTGAGGCCAGCGCGAAGCGTTCTTCAGGATGTTCTCCATAGGCTGGTGCCGTGGCAGTACTGAAAATATGATGAACGACTTCGCTGCCGGGTCGACATTCAATGGCTTTCATCCAGCGCGGCTCGGGGAGCATTTCTTCTGTGATCTCGATTGTGAAGCGCGGCTGAATGTCAATGACATCGTCGGCGACCCAGTAGGGCTCATCGAGGTAGACCTCCAAGTCGGGTATGCCGATTACCCATCCATCACTGTCTGGAAATTCTTTTGCATCCGGCATGTCTTGCGGATTGCCGCGCACTGCACCGGTTTCTACCCAGCGGACGATTGTGTCGATCTGCTCCTGGGTTATCGTGCGTTCGTTTATGAATTGTCCGTGGGTATCGAGTGTTGCATCCCAGGGGGGCATTTCTCTGGATGCGACGACTTTTGAGATGGCTTTTGCCCAGGGCCGCGCTTCTTTGTAGTTCATAAGAGACATGGGGGCCGCCATGCCTGCGGTGCTGTCGCCTCCGGGGCGATGGCATATCAGGCAGTTCTCCTGAATTATTGGCAGAACATCTTTATTGAATGTGGTCGCGGCAGAGGCCACCGTTGGTGTGATGGATATGACCATCGTCGAAGCGAAGACGGCCCGGAAAAACTCAGTCGAAACTTTCACGAATCTACCTCCCATATTATGGTATTTCGTTCAATCCAGCATTCGAACACATATCTCTAGCATTAAGAGCATACCGCCTTTGGGGTGATATGTCCACAAAAAGCGAATTGAGCGTTCAGGGGCCGCAGCGGGGCTTATTTTAGGGGCCGGAGACCAGCCAGTCAGGCACCTCGCCGAGCAGATCGAAGGTAATCGCGCCCATGGTAAAAGTCAGAACGACGATAAGGAACATGGCTAAGATTTCCATGACGAGTCCGGCTTTGATCATCTCCATGATAGTGATGCGGCCCGAACCGTAGACGATGGCGTTGGGGGGAGTGGAAACGGGGAGAACGAATGCGCAGGAGGAGGCGAGCGTCGCGGGAATCATGAGCAGAAGGGGGTGGACTTCGATTGCTTGAGAGAGCGAAGCGACGATGGGCAGGGCCATGGCGGCGGTAGCGGTGTTTGAGGTCAGCTCGGTTAATCCCGCAACGACTGCGATGATAATGGCGACCATTCCGAGATTACCGGCACCCTGGAGGGCACTTTCGAGCTGGCCGCCTATCCACCCAGACAAGCCAGAGACGGCGAAACCTTTTGCGAGCGCAAGTCCGCCTCCGAAC
>DTSJ01000390.1 GCA_012965445.1 Candidatus Hydrogenedentota bacterium | reverse complement strand
GTTACATCCCGATGGTTCGGTCCACCGGAACGGGACTTCAGGCGCATGAGTACGATATCGGCGTTCTTGACAACGTGGAAGATGCCATCGGTAATCGAATCTGGACGCGCCGAATGGGAGCTTCGATTAGAAACGAAAACGAAGATGGTAGCTTCAAACACGGAAGTGCGATGGCGACGAATCCATACCCTGGCTATTTTGATCCAACCGTTCCCGGATTTGAGAACGACTACGGCTCTTTTGTCTATGATATGACGTTTCCAGGAAGCGGCTTCGTGGACGATAACGGCAGCGCGCTCTGGATGGCGACAAATGGTATCGACGATGACGGCGATGCGTATTGGTACCAGCATGACGGAATCGATAATGACTTGAATGGTCGCATGGACCAAGGATTCTTCCTGAACGATAATGATCCCGACAATGACATTCTCCCCGATCCCGGTGAAGGTGTGGACGAAGGACTGGTGCGCTACGATTTTAACGGGGACGGCGTACTTGACGGATATCCGACTCTCGAAGGCATAGACGAACCTGGAGAATTTCAGCGGTATCGTCCGTACCGAAATTCTGTTGCTGAAGACGATGCCAACCCTCCCAATTTTCCCACTTTTGGCGTTACGGTATCCAACCCAAACGACAACGATTCAGACGGAGTCGCCGATGAAATCGGTGAACTGGGTGATCGTCCATATCGGACATTGGAGCAACTGAAACTCGAGGAATCTATTGCAGATGGGTTCTTTACGGATCTCGAACCGTTCATCACTGTTCACTCTGGCGACAATAATCTGAGTCGGAATTACCGGGACGGGCTTGGCCTTTCTTCGATGCCTTCGCATACGGCTACGGGGGTCAAGCTGGACATCAATTATGCCTCGCCGGAGGAAATTGTGCGGGCGCTCATCAGGAATTTTCCTTATGCACGAGAGCGTGATTCTTGGGGCGAATACACCGAAAGTATCGCGACAATTGCGAACGCGCGCTCAGGCGAAGTTGTGGAGCTTGACCGAGATGTAATCGGCGCGACCGCGTCACTCATCAGCACCGAAGAAGCGTTTGCGGAAGGATTGCGTCAGGAAGATACGACGGTGGTATCTGCGACGGGTCTGCTTTCGGTGGCAACGAGCGATCTCGTTCAAGACTCCAGTCCCAACCGGGACGGCGACTTTGAGCAGATCCGTTTGACGGCGGATTCCGAACTTCGCGCGTATCAGCTGGCGGTTACGGCGAAGGATTTCGCGGATGCGAATTATTCGCGGTCGTCGCTCGCGCTCACTGTTCCGGACAAATGGCTGAATGATGATGACGATATTTCCGGTCAGACACTTACGTATACCCAGGCGGGGGTTGAGGCGATCCGGATTAACGAGATTATGGTTCGTGCGGTGCGGCGGGTTGAGGCGGAGGCGGATCTAACGCCTGTTGATCATCCGGACCACAAGCCTTGGTTTTACCCGAACCACTTTTCTGCGGGGAACGTTGAGCCGGATTTCGACTTTCAGGTCGCGTCTACCTATACAAAACTACTGGCCCTGAGTAACGAAGTCGGGAACGCTTTCACGATATCGTCGCAGGATTTGACGCTGGACGATTTCTGGATTCCCCAGAACGGCTTGGGACAGGGGCAGGGCTCTCATCTCTCCGCAAACGCGCTATTGGGGCTTCGCTCGGTGTACGCGGTCTACCGAAATTATATTTCTTTCTCGCGTGGATTTCCCAATTTGGATCCGCCCACGATTCAGAATTCTGTTTTGCCGAACTTGATTGAATACAGCTTTTCTGCATCGCCGCAGTTGCCAGCGGGCCGTTATTACCTGACTATAAACACGCAGTTTATTGATGATCACACGCTGAATCTTGCCAATTCCGTCGACAGTCCCGCGGATATGGCATATTACGTTTCTGAGCCGGGAGGGGACAGTATTCTCGACACGATGATGGATCACATCCGGACGGCGACCAACTTGTATCCCGACTATATGGATTTTCATTCTGAACGTCGTCTCTCGCCGGCTGTTGTTGGTCGGGACGCGCTGGGTAATTTCACGGGTATGGCGTTCATGCAGAACCATTCGATTGTGAACGGCATCTACACGGGATTCACGGTGGAAATCCCGGAGACGGGCGCGCTGCATAT
>DTSJ01000389.1:386-2141 GCA_012965445.1 Candidatus Hydrogenedentota bacterium | reverse complement strand
GCAGTACGTTTTCACAACAACGTGTCCAGCTACGTGTTTGGCGGGCGCGACCGGATGGACGAACGCTACGACATGATTCGTTTCGTGAGGGACAGCCAGTACAAGTTGGTCATCAATTACATGCCACAGAAGCCTTACTCTCAATATACGAACACGGCCGAGAAGAGTCCGGTGCAGGTAGAACTGAATCGACTTGCGAAGGAGGGGAACCTGCCCGACGGCGCAAGGTGGGTGACGCAGAAGACGAAGCCGCTGATGGAGTTTTATGACCTGGAGAACGACCCCCACGAGCTGAATAATCTGTTCACGGACAGCGACAATGTAATCATCGAAGATTCAAAGTATACCGATATACGTCAGCATCATTTCGAAGCCTATCTCGAATGGTCAATGCGGATAGGGGATCTGGGGTTGATTCCCGAGGCGGAATTGAATCGTCTTGGGAATGAATTTGAGTATCGCTCGCGAATAATTTCTTCTTTAGAAAAGAAAGAGCGCGCTTTCAGGAAAAAACTGCACGGTATGATTCCGTTCGTCTTTGGGCCGCCATTGTCGTCTTATTCTTCTGACCCAGAATTGAAACGTCAGTATGGAATACTCGAGGCTCATTGGGTAGACGCTCTTGACTCGGAGCTGCCTTCCCTTCGGTATTGGGGTGTCCAGGGCCTGTCCAGGTTCGAGAACGCTCATCCGGCATTGGTCAGGACGTTGAATGATGAATCGATGGTCGTGCGACTGGCTGCTGCGCAGGCACTTGTCACAGATGCGAAGTATTCTGAAATATCAATCGACATAATGACGGCGGGCATGAATAGTGACGATGAATGGGTTCGTCTGCAAGCTGTGACCGCGTTGGATGAAATTGGCGATCTGGCACGTCCGGCAACATCTGCTCTGAAGAAAGCGTTAGATGACAAGCACAACAAGTATGTCGTGCGAATCGCAAATCATACGTTAAACGTATTGGAAGGCACCAATAATCAGGTGCGATGATTGTGGAAGCATTTCTGTCTATTTTGCGATTACCCGGTCTTCGTTCAGGACTTCCCCGTTGACTCCGTGGTGCCGTGCGATGAGGGCGGGCCTTCCGTTTTTACGTTCAATCGTTACCGCAAGGAAGCCTCCGATGACATTCAGATATTGATGTTCGGGGCGGAGCATGTCGTTTTCCCAGCCACCGGCATGTTCGTCGCTCGCGGGGCCGCATGAATATTCTTTCACGCCGTGAGTCTGGTCGATGGATACGTATTGCCAGTGCCGATCTCCGCAGATGACGGCCATGTTTTTCTGTGATGCGATGAACTCCCGGATGAGATTGCCCTCGTGGGTGAAACCGCTGTTTGCGTGATTGTCCTTTTTGTTCGTTCGATCCGGGCCGACGACGGGCGTGGGACTAATGAGGATACGGAACGTCGCGTCTGATTCCTCAACCGTTCGCTTGAACCACGCCAACTGTTCTGCACCCCAGATAGTCTTGTCGGGTCCGTCCTTCATTGTGTTTGGACTTCGGAAATCGCGGCCTTCGACCATCCATATCTGGAGATCTTTTCCCCAGCGAATTGTGCGGTAGGTTTTGTCGCCCATAGGCACTTGTTCGCGGAAGATCTCTACGCCCCGTTCGAATGTCAGATCGCCCATGTAAGTCGTTTTCATTGTCGGCCAGGAGTCGTTTACGAGCGTATCGTGGTCGTCTTTTATGAAGTAGCTGGACACGTTGTTGTGAAAACGTACTGCACTGTTTAGGCTGTAGGTTCT
>DTSJ01000389.1:0-376 GCA_012965445.1 Candidatus Hydrogenedentota bacterium | reverse complement strand
GCAAGCGCGGGCGTCTTCGCAAGCACGTCGTAGTATACGATGTCTCCGGTATGCACGAAAAAATTCGGATCGAGTTTCCGCATTTGATCGTAAATTTTGAATCCGTCTTTGGAGTCGAGATCCGTGTATCGCTGACCCGTTGAAACGGTGAACGTGATCGGTGCAATGGTAGAGGACGCAGGCGCAGTCCGGAAAGATCCGACGAGAGTTTTTGTGTCCTTACCTTTTTTCGCGGCGTACTCTATGTTTAGTACGTAATTGCTCGCAGGTGCAAGATCAGCCAGCCGAAACTGTTGCGTGAAATCTGCTTTCGGGTCGACCCGGTGCCAAGGAGTGACGCTAAATTCTGTATCATCAGTCCGCCTATAGTGTACGC
>DTSJ01000388.1 GCA_012965445.1 Candidatus Hydrogenedentota bacterium | reverse complement strand
AGAGGCTGGGTACTTTCAGGAACGCACTGGTCTGGGGGTCATCGATGAGGACCATACCGGAGCCGCCGGTTTTGGGACCGTAGTTGGCTGCGAGGCGATCGGCATTTTCTGCTGGTACGTAGAAGCCGGCGTCTTTCATGCCGAGAGGTTGGAAAATGCGTTCTTCGAGAAAGTCGCCGTAGCGCTGGCCTGTTACGACCTCGACGACACGCCCGAGGACGTCCATCGAGACGCTGTAATTCCATTCGGTTCCGGGATGTGCTTTGAGGGGCATCTTTGCGACCATTTTTGAGAACTCTTCGAGTGTGTTCCCGCTGGAGCCGTCGCTGTTAATTCCGTTTTCGTTGTAGAGTTCGCCAAGCGGGCCGCCGTCGAAGATTCCATAGATGAGTCCGCTCGTGTGCATCAATAGATTCTCAACGGTAATGGGTGATTTTGCGGGGACGATTTGTGTAGAGCCGATTTTCGAAACTTCCATGACGGTCATTTCGGAGAATTCGGGGAGGTATTTCGAGAGGTTGTCGGTGACCTTGAGCTTACCCTCGTCGACGAGAATCATAACTGCGACGCCGGTGATGGGCTTGGTCATGGAATACATGCGGAAGATTGTGTCGGGGGTCATTGGTTTTTCGCGTTCAACGTCGCGGCTTCCGAAGGCGTTGAAATGAACGACCTTGCCATCGCGCGCGACGACGGTGACGAAGCCGGGTACCTGTTGATTGTTCACGAGTGATGCGAGGAGCGTCGGAATTTTGTCGAGTTTTTCGGATGACATGCCGAGGGATTCGGGGTCGGCAGTTGGCAAGCCGAGGTCTTCGCCCGCGAAGGTTGGGGTGATGGTAGCGAGTGCAAGAGTGAATGCAAAGATTGGAGTTAAGAGTCGAATACGGGGAAACATGTGGAGCCTCCTGTGTGTCCGGTTCGGGTCGATTTGGATTCAGTATAACAATAATCGTTTCGTTGGTATACAACAATTGCGGGTTGGGAAGCACATACGTGGGATCGGACTGTTCCCTGAGCGGGAAGTCCATGGAATCGAGCAACAGTGATTTCATGACGATGGATCTTGAGCTCGCGACGCCGTGAAGCGGGTAGTAAAAAGCTGATCCACCGATTGTTAACTCTTGTAAGTGTCCGTGCTGGGTACCTTTTGCTGGGCCGCCGAAGTCAGGTAAGCGTTCGACACTGCTGTTTCAGCGCAACAGTCAGACTGCGTTATTGTCTTCACTTCTGTTCCTACGTCGACGTTTTCCAAACGCGCCGTCCCGTATTAGGCAAGAGTTCTCTATAAAGCCCGTTCTCTAACGACACTTGAAATCTCCAGGCAATTCATGATTCAGGGCAACACCGGAGGTCTTTCTTGCAGGTATACCTCCTGGGTCGTCGGTATCACTTTGCACTTTCTATGCCAATACCTTTCCAAAATCGTAAGTCGTTGAATCTAAATTGGTTGTGTATGACTGATCATGCAGGCGTGCGCGAAACTGTCGATGAATCGACCCAAGAAGTGTACCATACTGTATCGATATGTATCATCGGCATCAATCTGTTCCGAAAGTGAGTCCTTGGTTTCAACCGACATTCATATACTTATAAGTTAAGTTGTTTGTGTATATGAAGTTATACGTAGTATGGGCCCTTCTCAGGAAACAACTGATTCGATGGACAGACGATGGAATTGGGACACCTTAGTGTGTCACGGATTCCACGAATTAGTACGGATACCCTCATGGCGGCAGCTGTATGAATATCCAAGTCGATCAACCGCGCGAAGGGATGTCAGGCCTAGCATTGAACATCTCGATCTGCTAGCCTATCTTAGTTGCCTCGCGCATGCGAGGTTCGTGATCGCTTGGAGTGGTGCGATGCCGATTGATAAAATTCAATGTTGTATTGACTAATAAAGACAGGGGTATTCTTTCTATGTCCAGCGACACTACGAGCGAGGAAGAGGCAGCGGAACCCGGCTCCGGAGACCACCCGGATATCGGCGGGCCGTATGCTCGGTATGTCCTCTTCGTATTGATGCTGGTGTACGTGTTCAACTTCATCGACCGCAATATCCTGTCGATTCTTGCTGAGGACATTAAGGCCGATCAGGAAAACGACTCCGATTCCAAAAAGAAAGTAGCTGCCCGACGTGC
>DTSJ01000387.1 GCA_012965445.1 Candidatus Hydrogenedentota bacterium | reverse complement strand
AAATCTGCGCAAGCGTCCGGATCAGCAGCGTTTTCGCTAAACCAGGCGCGCCCGTCATCAGACAATGATTCCCCGAAAACAGCACGATTAACAATTCGTCTATTACCTTTTCCTGCCCGACGATTACACGTCCGATTTCCTGCAGAAGCTTCTCGCGCCCGGCTTTCAGGCGGGCAAGTGCTTCCTTTTCGAACACTTCGGACTCAGCCGCTTCTGTCGCCTCTTCTTCAACCGTGTCTGTCGATTCAATATTCGCTTCCAAGAGTCCAGATTCCCTATTCTGTTATGCACAGGCATCATCCGCCTGCACGAATTCAATTCAATTTCGTCAATGCGTCATCGCGTATACGACAATATTTATCCCCATCGGGTAGGCCAGCTTCGCCGACACTTCCTCGAAGTAACTCCGAAGTTCTCCTTCACGTTCCCATCCATCGCCAAGGTCAGTATTGTGGCAAATTACCACCATCAGGCGTCCGTCATTGTTCTTGTCAAAGATTCCCCGGTAGTGCGCCTCCGGGTTAGGGCCATAATCCTCGCTCATTCTGCCCGCCTGCCAAGCCATCCACGTTGGTACCTGAGGCTTCACGTCCAAATCAAACACCATGTGAAAAATTGGATGATCCAGTTCGAGCTCCGTGATTGGGTAGTCCTCTGGATCAAACACGCGGCTGATTTCAGCCTCAAAATTATTCCATTCTTCATCGCCCCAAAAATCATCCACCATCATAAACCCACCGCGCAGCAAGTATCGGCGCAGGTTAACGACTTCGTCTTCGGTAAACCGCAGCCACCCGGGTTCAATCATGTACGTAAACGGATAATCGAAAATTTTTTCGTCATCAATTCTCACCACCGCATGCTCAAACTTCCCATTCACGTCCCTGGGAACATCCAGCGTCGTCAACTCAGATATACGCCACGACAAATGTTCATCGGATGCCGGGTAATCGATCGCCCAGCGGCCTTGAATATCCCGATCACCGTAGGAGTTGTAGCGCAACCGACAAAATATAAATCGATTGTCCGGGAAGATCGTCCGTTCAGTGTATTCAAGCGCTTCATACGCGGACCGATCCCAGCTTGTCTGCCATCCCCACCCCCCGCGTTGCGCTCCAGCAATCTGAGTATGCCATAGTATACCGATACCTATTAAGGCAACAGCAGCGACCCCGACGATATATGCTTTGCGAATTTTCAAATCAATCCAATTCGACCGCAGCTTCCGGCTCCGACTCCTGAGCACGCTCAGCCAATTCCAGCAAAAGTTCCTGCGCCTTCCAATAATTCGGAACCGCTTCCAGCAGACCCAATATCTCCTGTTTCGCCAGATCAATCTCATCCATCTTGGCTAGAACACCTGCCTTCTGATACCGATACTCCACCCAGTTCCCGCGATCCAGTTGCAACAATAGATCCAGCTGCGCCAAAGCCATATCGTCCTCGCCCTGCTCCAGAAGACCGTCCATATAGGCCTTGTGCAGTTCCGTATTGTAAGGATCTATCCCAAGCCCCCAGTCCGCCACAGTCATCATCCGCTCCCAGTTCTCAGCATCCCGAAAACGACGCACAAGTTCCTCCGCCGCAGACAACTCCGCAGGTGCCCATTCAATAATCCGCTCCAGCGTCTCAATAAACTCATCCTCCTGCTGAAGCTCTTTGTAGATCATCGCGCGCTGTCGAAGCGGAGCGTTCTCACCCTCATAATCCGGGAAAAGTGCGAAGGCTTCATCAAGTGCTGTCAACGCCTCGTCATAATCCTTCGCCTGAATAGCCTTCTCCGCTTTACGGATCGCCACCGCGTGCGGAGCGTTTTTCGCCTGCTCGGCAATGTCGGGTTCCTGCGCATCAGGGATGTGAATATCGTTTATCTTGAATTGTTCCGCAAGCAGACCAGGTACCGACTTGTCTTCCAATTCCTCTCCGTAAATCGCTTCGTATGGTTTCAGCCGCACATCGAGATACTTGTGGAAAGCCGTGTTCAAGTCCTCCAGGCTCATCTCCACAGCAGAAATAAGCGCCTGCTCAGTCGACATCTTATTCGCTATCGATTCCAGCGCCACAACGATCTTGTCGAATCCGTATGTGTCGGCATAAAACTGGACAAACTCACCCGACATGAAATATCCAAACATCAGATGGTCCTGCGACGGAGTCTTCGTAAATAACAAGTTTAGGTCCGTCACGGTCGGCTTACCGTCCGAAAGCAGTATCTTCAAATAATCTGTTTCCAGCCGATTATGAAATGCGGGGGAATACACACCCTCCTCATACACGCTGATCCCCTCGGACAACCATCGCGCCATCCGGTTCTTCGTTTTCTGAAGTGTGATCACATGTACAAACTCATGCCACAATACTGATCGCCAGTTAGACGTACCCGGCGGACGAACAGAAGGCGCATCCATCGTGATCAATCGCCCAAAACAAATCCCCATGTGCCCCACGTTTCCCGGTAAACCAACTGAACGCACCATAAAATCATCATGGTCACTAAACATCTCGATCAGCACTGGTTTCTCAAGCTCAAGCGAATACTTCGCCTCATACTTCGTGATCGCTTCATCCAGTAAACCCAACGCCGCATCCGCCATCACGGGCTTCTCATTTCCCGGCAGCTTCAATACAAAATCTCCGCGCTCCACCACCTCGAACTTCGCAAGCGTATCCATCATCTCCAGCAGGTTATACGCCATCACGCTGTAAGGATTTTCTTCGAAAACACGATCCAGTTCCGTCCGTCCCTCCTCTTCATACCCCATTCGAAGCAAGTCCAGACTGTACATCTCGCGCGCAGCAATGTTCGTGGGATCGAGTGCCAGCGCCGACCGCTGAAATGCCATCCCTTCTGAAAATCGATAGTGGCGTGAAGCAAACTGGCCCAGCGCCCGATAAAGCTCAGAACACACGGGGTTAAAATCAAGTACCTCCTCAACCACGCTGTCCAGCCCATCAGAATCATACTCAAGGTAGCGCACTACCGCCTTGAACGCCAAAAACTCCGTGTTCGTGGGGTTAATCGCCAGCATAGAATCAATCGACAACAACGCATCTTCTATTTCCCCCAGATCAAGATGATTCGAAACCATAATCGCATGAGCCCGCGGATGGTTCGGATTCAAAGCAAGCAGCTTTTCGATCGTCTCCCCAAGGCGAGGATCGTGCGACTTCCAATAACACACCGCAAGACCCGCGATCGCGTCCTGGTTCTTCTCGTTTTTTTCTAACGCCTGCTCATAATACTTCGAGGCGACATCGTATCCACCTGTCCGAAAAGCAACATCTCCCGCTCCAACATAGGCCACTGCGGACAAGGTAATACGCGAGCCGTCAAGCAACGGCGTGAAATGAGTCCCCAAAATCGACTTTGGATTGTTTCCCAGAATCTCGTAGAGCCGTCCCACCGCCGCAACATTTTCACTTCGGTTCGAGTACATCCACTGATCACTCCGACGAAGTAGCGGTATCGTTCTCTGGATCCAGTCGTCATAGCTGTTCGGATGGCCGCGATACTTGTGCATCAGCGCAGTCTCAAGGTAGTACCAGGGCTGTGGATTTCTCCGCGCGATTGACTCCATATCTTCAATCGCCTCGTCTACCCGACCCACATGAAAGCGCAGCTTCGCACGACGATAGATCCACTTGTCATAGCGGCGCTCCTGCTCTTCGATGATACGCTCCAGCGCCGTCAGTGCTCGCGCATACTCGCCCTTCTCCCACAGTTCCTCATAGTCCTCATAGAAATCGTCAGCGTCACGATCATCGGAAACGGCCTGTTGAGCAAATACCGCAGATCCCCATAGTACGACCCCCAGAAAAGCACAAAATCCCCAATGCATTGGATATCGCGTTCGGAAAAAAATAACACAACCTCCTGAAGCCACGCCAACCAGAAACACTTCAACCCCGCAGCAGCAGATGTCCGCAGCCTTCATAATATTCGCCTGCATCTATACTGTCATTCTATCCTCGCCTGAGTCAACATGGTTCCAAAAACAGTTCCGAATTTTGACCGCTCATTCGGAATAAAATCTATGGTATTCGACAACAATTTCTGTCGATTCATGGCATAATTGGAGGCAGAACATTGCTTCCACTGCAAACCGTCCACTAGAAACGTCGTAACGCTTTACTCTGTATAGACTTGTAAACGCAATCCACATTCTCATTGACTCAAGACTCCCATTATTGGGATACTAGACAATCCAGGAACAATTCGTAACTTAACTGTCTGGTTGTATATCAATTTCGATCCCGCCATACACGTTCCAGAGAAAAGGTGAGCAACATGAGTGACAAACTAGTAAACCGACGCGACATTGACTTCAATCTCTACGAAATTCTCGATGTCGAAAAACTCACTGAAAACGAATACTACGAGGACCACTCTAAAGAAACTTTCACCATGGCCCTCGATGCCGCCTACCAGCTCGCACAAGAAGTTTTCTGGCCAAAATACCAGGAATTCGACAGCCAGGAATGCCACATGAAAGACGGACAGGCAATCGTTCCCGAAGGCATGCAGGAGGTCTGGGACGCCCTGCGCGATGGCGGCTGGTTCGCTGCAGGCGGAGACTACGAAATGGAAGGCCAGCAGTTCCCCTCCATCGTCCACCTCGCATGCAGCCTAATGTTCGATGCCGCAAATTCCTCCGCCACAATGTACATGGGACTCACCAACGGCGCGGCACACCTCCTCCACGCATTCGCCTCGGAAGAATTGATCGAGAAATTCGTCAAACCCATGTACTCCGGTGAATACGGCGGGACCATGTGCCTTACAGAACCACAGGCTGGTACCTCCCTCGGAGACATCTCAACCACCGCCGACAAAGTCGAGGGCGAAGACTACTACATCATTCGCGGCACCAAGCGATTCATCTCATCCGGCGATCACAACCTCGCCGCGAACATCATCCACCCAGTTCTCGCAAAAATGGATGGTGCCCCCGCAGGCGTCAAAGGCATCAGCCTCTTCATCGTACCCAAATTTCGCATCAACGACGATAGCACCATCGGCGAACCAAACGATGTCATCACAGCAAGCCTCGAACACAAACTCGGCCTCAAAGGCCAGGCCACAGCAGAACTTATTTTCGGCGAAAACGACCAATGCCGCGGCTACCTCGTCGGCAATGAAAACAGCGGCCTCAAATACATGTTCCAGATGATGAACGGCGCACGCATCCACACTGGACTTCAGGCTATCGGCCAGGCCTCCGCCGCTTACTATTGCGCACTGCAATACACCAAAGAGCGCGAGCAAGGTCGCCACATCACGGATAAAAGCGATACATCCCCGCAAATTCCGATCATCCAACACGCCGAAATCCGTCGAATGCTCCTCATACAGAAAGCCTACATCGAAGGCACATTCGCCCTGCTCACCTACTGCTCAATGCAGCAGGACATCATGCTCGTTACACAAGGCAAAGACGAAGACGCCTACCAAAAGTCCCGCGCCGTTCTCGAAATGCTCACCCCTGTATGCAAAGCATACAGCTCAGATGTCGGATGCGAATCAATATCCATCGCCCTCCAATGCTTCGGGGGCTCTGGCTACATCGAAGAATTTCCCCTCGCGCAGATGTTTCGCGACAGCCGCATCTGCCCCATCTATGAAGGCACCAACCAGGTTCAGGCCATGGACCTCCTCGGACGAAAAGTCGCCTCAAACAACGGCGCAAACTTCCAGACGCTCATGGTCGAAATCAGCGCAACGATTGCCCTCGCCCAGGAACAAGAAGAACTCAAAGACCTCGCGGAAAAAGTCAACGCCGCACTCCAGACGGTCGTGGAAACCACCATGCACCTCGGCGGTATCGGTATGGGCGGCGAAGTCGATAAATACATCAGCCACGCATCCACCTATCTTACCGCATTCAGCCAACTCGTCATTTCCTGGCGCTTCCTCGTCCAATCCATAGTAGCCAACAAAGCAATCAATGATGGCTCCGAAGATATCTTCTACATCAGCAAACTCGAAACTGCCCGCTACTACATAAAAGCCATCCTGCCTTCAACCCACACCATCTGCCAAAACATCAAAGATGATGCCGACACAGCCCTCGCCTTCCAGGAAGATTGGTTCTAAACAACTTTACCCGGACCAGAGACATCGAATCGCGCGATAATCCTTGCAACCCGGTAAAGTTTTTCACGCCGAGTGGCTCAGGTCAATGAAACGCTATCTAGTTCGGTACGCTCGGAAGAAGGAGAAGATTGAAGTCATTCTTCCCCTCGTGAAAATACGTCTCCGAAATTACTTTGTGGAAATGCAGGCCTCCCTTCACACGATACGGTCTGGTTACAGCCCGTATCGTTCCGTTGACTGATATCGCCACCACAACATCGTCCGAAGCAAGACCCTCCCGCCCCGTTATCGTCCCTTTGACCATTGCATCGATTTTGGGTGCATTAGAATTCATATATCGAGACCCCTTCAGTCCAACCACATTGATTCGGCACGCAATAGCTTTCGGTAGAAGTGTTTCATATTCGGCGCCCAGATAATCCAGACCCGGCCCGAAATTAAACAGATCAGAACGAGAATCCGTCAGCGTAAAAAATTTAATCGAATCCTCATGCGCCTCCGCGCGACGCCGTCTGTATCCCCGCTCATAAAATCGATACGTATCTTCTGTCATTGACATGATCGTTTTTATCTCTGGTATCGCCGCATCCTCATCGATCAGCGAACGCCCATCCATCCGCGGCCCCGTTTCGATGTCCAGCACGTCGAGTATCGTCGGGGCTACATCGATTGACTGAACATTCGTATCATCCACTGCGCCCTTCTCTTGACCCGGATACTTGATCAACAATGGAACATATCCGACTTCTCCAAGAGTATTCGGTATGATCACACGCCTGTTCGGGTGCGCCTGATAAGCCTCGCCGTGATCAGCTACTACCACTACCAGCGCATCGTCCCAATGCCCCATTTCAATCAGTTCCGACCTGATTTCCCCCAGTATCGTGTCAGCAAGGCCAGCCTGAAGAGTATGTGCAGCACGTTCCAGACGCGCAGTGTCTATCCGCGAAAGATCTTTTTCAATCGAATACAAATACCGATTCCCGGTAGGCAAATAACCATACGGACCATGAGGAAGTACTATATGAAAAAAGTGAAACGTGTTGCGCGGATACGATGCCATTTCACCCACGTATTTCGTCGACGCAGCATACCGATTTCTCGTGTCGATGCCCTCATGCCAGTTCCGCTGCCACTCAAGAACATCCTTCTGCGTCTCCTCGCTACGATCCGGCATTCGTGCAAGAAACCCGCCCCAAACACCGTCCTCCAGAGGAAGCCATGCATCCGATGCATGTAGCGGAAGCAGCGACCGCAAGTAGAAAATTGCCAAATCCGTCGTCAGCGTCCTGGGATCTACATCGCGAACTTCAAAGCCTTCTTTATACGATGCAGATAAATTCGTGGCCGACTCATAAGCGTGTATCCTGTAATGCCCCCGAAGAATCTCGAACAACGATCCCGGATAATTCTCAGGCAACGGCAATACGCGACCAGCAACTGGATATCGTCCTGTGAGTATTGACGGAACAGACTTGATCGTGACATCGTGAACAGTCGTCGCATACGAGTACCACGTTGACTCCTGTCCCATCTCCGCGAAATTTGGAAAACGCTTCTTGTCGATATTCCCCTCGGCATCCAGAAGAAGCACCAGCGGAAACGCATCGAACACAACCATGACTACAGGAGGGAGAGCATCACTGTCCTCTACCTCAAGTTCGAAGCCCTCCGGCCTTTGCGGACTCAGAATTTGACTGATGCTGTAGTCAGTCGCGAAGTGTAGAGGGAACGCAAAAGCAACCGGCGCGAGAAATCCGAAACACACGTACGTGAACTTATTGGTCCTGTATTCACGCATCACCAGTACCGTGAGAATCGCCGCAGCTCCAAAATTCAACCACACCGGCAGCGCCTCAATACGACTCAGCAAAGGAAGAA
>DTSJ01000386.1 GCA_012965445.1 Candidatus Hydrogenedentota bacterium | reverse complement strand
TTCGCCTCTTCAATGCGTTCGAGATCCTGATCGCCAAGTGTTGGCGGATCGAACTCGTCCTTGGGGCGTTGCGCGAGAATCATGTTGAGATGCACACCGCGGACGTGTTCCGGAGCGAGATGGGCGGCCCATGCGGATGCGGGCGCGCCCCAGTCTCCGCCTTGCACGCCGTATTTTAGGTAGCCGAGTTTGGCCATAAGTGAGATGTTGACTTCGGCGACTTTCTGAATGTCGAATCCCGGGTCGTGAGGGGCTTCTGAGAAGCCGTAACCGGGGATGGAAGGGCAGACCACGTGGAACGCGTCTGCCTCCGTGCCGCCGTGGGCTTCGGGGTCAGTGAGCGGGCCGAGGATTTTCATGAATTCGTAGACGGAGCCCGGCCAGCCGTGGGTGATGAGGAGGGGCATCGCGTTTTCGTGTTTGGACTGCTGGTGGATGAAGTGGATGTCGAGGTTTTTGATGCTGGTCTTATAGTGGTCCCATTGGTTCAACTCGGCTTCATTTTTACGCCAGTCGTACTCGTTGCGCCAGTAGTCGATGAGCTCTTCCATATAGGAGAGTTCGGTGCCATAGTTCCATTGTGCCCCGTTGAGCTGATCCGGGAACCGGGCGAAATTGAGCCGCGCCTTTAGATCGTCCAGTACGGCATCTGGCACAGCGATTGTAAATGGGGTCACGCTATATTCCTCCACGGCTACTGTATCGCTCTGGACAGGGAATTTCAAATGCGGAATGGACGCAATCGGATCAGTATCCAATTGCGAACGGAGCGGCTCGTTCTTCAAGTACGCTTCTATTGTCGGTTTTTAGCGAACATCCTCGACGATTTCGATCTTGACCCCTCCGGGGGATTCGATAAAGGCCATCATGTGGTCTCCAGACTTGTTAGGTTCGACTATGAACTTAACGCCGAGGCCTTTCAACTTTTTGATGATGGCATCGAAATCCTTGAACTGCCAGCCGAGATGGTCCACGGATCGGTTCTTGGTTGAGGCTACAGGGCGCAACGACTTCTGGACGAAGAGATACATATCGCCGTAGCGGATCGCGTTTATGCTGATGGCGTCCTTGAATTTCGCCGCCTCACCCCCGAATACGCTTGTGTACCATTCTACCGTGGCTCGGGGCCGTGTTGACTTCAGGAGTACATGATGGAAACCCCGGAGGTCCTCGTCGTCGAGGAGTTCGATTTTGGTACCCCAAGGGTCGGTGGCGTATCTGAAACCCGGCTTTCGACGATTCGCTGCTGGCACCTCAGCACCGTCTTCTCCGAGTGCAGCTGCTTTGCCCTCTACATCTTCCACGGAAAAGGCGATGTGGTCGGTGATCGAACCGTCGCTGCCCAGTATCTCGCCACGGCCACCTCGAAATTTCATCAGATTGGTTCCGAACCATACTGCGTCGAAAGGGCCACTTTTCGTGACCTTGCCGCCGAAGTGTTTGGCATACCAGACTGCGGCAGCCTCGGTGTCTGAAACTGTCAGATGAACGTGGTCCCAAGCCTGCGCCGTTGCTGAGTTGGTCCATGCGCAGACACATACTGCGAGTCCCAACAATATACTCGTTCGAGTCAACATGCTGATGCTCCTTTCTCTACGCGCCTGAGCGCTTGGTCTTTGCGGCACACTTCCCCATAGAGCACGATTCAACCCGTGAATCGTAGAGGATAGTCTCGCCTGTGTCAAGAAGTTACTGCTCGCAACTGAGGCCATGTACGAGGCTTTACGAAACAGGTGCTGGAGTTGTCTTTTGAGCCGAGAGGCCTGTATTTACAGGGCATGCTATTCGGCAGGTTCTTGAAGAAGACAATTGACTGAATCACTAGATCCGTGTGCGGACTAAAAACCGACAGAAGCGTAAATTGAAACCTGCATTATGAAGTCGGATAAATTGTACGCTATGTATTTTCCGGTAACTAAACCTGTTTCTAGTATGCTGATAGTAACATTTTGTTGAAGTTACTTGGAATAAGCAGTTCGCTACACTGTATCGGACTGCGGGGCGGCAGTATTTCCTCATCTGATTGGGCAGAAGAGAGACGCCCCTGAGTCTAACTTGTTTGACAGAATTCGACAAACGGGGTGTATTTACTTTGGAGATCGTGCGTATGATTTCGAATTCAGGTTCATTGTCCGCTAAATCTCTATCGTTCAGT
>DTSJ01000385.1 GCA_012965445.1 Candidatus Hydrogenedentota bacterium | reverse complement strand
GCTGGGCTTTGTACGCTGGGGTTGGCGGCGGGTGTCGTCTATCTTTATCACTCCGGCTGAATCTCATAAACATTAATTCCATACTCCGCCAGTCGAATCGCATATGTCTGAGCAGTCATACTCAACCCCGCTTTGCTCACACAATAATCCGCGCGATGCGGAGTCGCCGCCACAGCCGAAATACTCGTGATAAAAATGATCGCAGCACGTCGCTCGTCGTCCTCCACAGGCTGCTCTATCATTTTTTTCGCGACACTCTGCGACAGAAAAAACGGCCCTTCAAGATTCACTTCCATGACTCTTCGAAAAACCTCTTCTGTCGATTCCATAATGTCCTTACGTCCCGGTGCGGTAATGCCGGCGTTGTTGACCAGCAAATCGATTCGCCCGAAAGCATCCATCGTTTCCTGCACGAGACGGTTGCGATCCGAAGCGGAAGAAACATCGCAGGCAACAGGCAAAAAATCCTGACCCAGCGCCTCCACCCGCTCCTGCACCTCAAGGATCCCCCCCTCCGAAGCAGAGTCAATCGATGTTGCCGTACCCACGATGGTATAGCCGCTTTCCGCCAGCTTCAGCGCAATTCCACGCCCAATTCCACGGCTCGCACCAGTAATAAGCGCTATCCCCTTCGACATAATCTACACATGCGCGCGATACGCGTCCTTGATTCGTTCAATATACTCCACCTGATCCGACTTCCAATACTCATCCGAAAAAATTTCCACTTCTATAAAACCGCCAAATTCAGCCTCTTCAACCCATCCTCGAATCTGCGGAATATCAATACACCCCTTGCCCATCAACGCACGATCAGCCAACACGTCCCGCGTCGGCGTTCGCCAGTCGTTCACATGAAACGAAAAAATCGAATCACCCGCCCGCTTCAATTCAGACTCCAGATTCACATCCCACCACAGATGATACACATCTGGTGTAACACCCACCAAATCGCTGCCGATACCGTCCACAATATCCATCGCCTGCCCGACCGTATTGATCGCTGAGCGCGTATCCGCATACATAGGATGCAACGGCTCAATACCCAGACGCACACCCGCAGCCTCCGCATCCGGAACAATCGCCGCGATCCCATCCTCAATCTGCTTCCGCGCTTCCGTCAACGGAATCCCCGGCACAGCTCCGCACACAAGCACCACAAGCGGTGCGCCAACCGAATGCGCCTCCTCAATCGCCTTTCGATTATCGTCGATCGCCGACTGACGCACCCCCGCATCGGTCGCCGGAAAAAATCCACCCCGACACAAACTCACGACTTCAAGCGACGAATCCCCCAGTAACTTCGCCGATTCAGAAATCCCCGCGGCCTCAATATGTTCACGCCATATAGTAATCCCCGCCACACCCGCCGCTTCATACGCCTGCACGGATTCCGCAAGCGATAGCGGCTTCGTCGTTATCGTATGAATACACAGTCGGCTATAGTCGCTAAGTTCCGCCATGACTTATCGCGCATCCAGCTCAGGCACATCAACCCACCGTCGCTCTTTCCACGACTCCAACCCCCGTTCAGCCAGTTGAATCCCCTTCGCACCCGCTTTCAAGTCCCACGGAAACGGCCTATCAGTCGCAAGACTCTTCAAAAATAATTCCCACTGCGCCCTAAAAGCGTTCTCATATTCCTTGTCAGCTTCCACCGGTGTCCACTGATCCAAAAACGAATTTCCCCTGTCCACATCAGGATTCCACACCATGCGAGGAGTATCCGCATGCGCCTGCGAAACGCACGTCCGCAATCCCGCCACCGCCGAACCCTCCGTACCATCAACCTGCAGCGTCAGTAAATCATCCCGTCGAACCCTCACACACCACGAAGAATTAAAATGACAGACGATATCCTTGTCCGTCGTGAACGTCGCGTAAGCCGCATCGTCTGTCGTGCAAACATAAGGCTCGCCCGCTTCATCATGACGCACAGGAACATGCGTCGCGCCAAGACAACTCACAGCGGTCACGCTGCCAAACAAATTATCAATCACATACCGCCAATGACACAGCATGTCCACGATAAGCCCGCCCCCGTCCTCCTCGCGGTAATTCCACGATGGCCGCTGCAGGCTATCCTGTTTCTCCGAGAACACCCAATACCCAAACTCTCCTCGAACAGAAAGTATCTCGCCAAAAAATCCCGTATCAATG
>DTSJ01000384.1 GCA_012965445.1 Candidatus Hydrogenedentota bacterium | reverse complement strand
ACATTCTCACGCGTATGAAACACGAAAAACGCCCGTCCCATTTTCTTGATAAACGCCGTCCCCTCCCCGTCCGCAGTGTAATATCCATCCAGACGCTCCGACCAGGCCTCAGTCGTCAAAACCGCCCCCGGCATCATAACCTCCTTAAACGAAAACAGTACATCATCAGAAGCATAGGGACTCAATATCGGCACGTAGTAGTACCGACCCGTATTCGGAATCCACTCAGGCACTTGACCAGGCAGCTCCAGACCATACACCCCGTGCATCATCCGCCCCTCACGAAACACCCCGTCCAGATCGACCAGATTCTCCCCGAACTCACGCCAATTAGCCCCCGATTTCACCCTGTAAGCTACCGGTGCAGCCCTCTTTACAAGGTCCTGTCGAGCTATATACCCCTTGTGAACCAGCTCCAGTAGCGTAGGAGCTATCGCCTGACCCCAATATCGAGTATGACCCCCAGCCCAGAGTTCGTCCGCATCATCAAATACATACACCGTCGCGCCCATAATCGCACCATTCAACAGCCAGCCGCGATACACGGATGAATGCTGCGAGGAAGCAGTATTGCTCACAGAGGCTCGACCAAAAACACCAGGTTCAACAAAACCGGCCCTCCCGTACGCGGGAGAATCAACCGTAATGCCCCATTGACCAATGGCGCCTTCCAGCCACAACCCCATCAGTGACGTGTTTCCGACGATCGTATGCCGACCTCCCTGCAGGTAAACGAGAATCACCGCATCACGATTTGCCGCCAAAGTGTCGTATAAAGAGCGATATGCGGGATTACTCGTCATCAGCAATGGATTGAGACCGCCCAGCCGAATGATAATTTTCTTCTCGTACTTCGCAGTCAGAGATACCACAAACTTAAGCCACTCAACATGCGGATCAAGAGCAAGAGGATCAAGATCACCGTACCGCTTTTGCGTATCGAACCGGAAATCGTTCACAATCAGCGCTTGGATAGAAGAATGATCCTTCAGCAGCGACTCGATGGTATCTGGTAGAAAAAAATGCTTTCGCGCCCCGTCCCCTATCGCTACCGAAAGAGGAATTTCCCTCTCCTTCAACAGTTTCAAGACCGACTGCGTCCACTCCCCCCTCGTCGTCATATCTGCATCGATATGCGGAATCGACATCGTTCCGTGAGCCTGATAGAACTGAGGCAGACTGTTCCAGGCATTCACCAGCGACTCCACATACCCCTCAGAAGTGTTCAGCGAGGGGTCAGGAGTAGGTGAGGGGAACACGAAAAGTGGATGAGATTGAGAGATTTCCAGCGCTCTCGATTCCTGACAAACACCAAGAAAAAGGAAGATTACCCCTGTGAACACTAGCGATAAAACGATTCGACTCATTCGCGTTTCTCCAAAACCAGATCCAGATTGTATGCTACTCACACCAAAACATGCAATTCCCCAACTTCTCATCCATATAAAGACCTCTATTTACCTGTTTTCATGGGGCAGGTCGAATCGGCGGTCTCCCTCTACATGATTGGCATACTCTCTGTTGACAAGTTTCTTCAATTCCCGATAGGCTTACCCGTCGATAACGCGACTTGAATCATTTGCCATAAGGAATTAAGTATTTTGAAATCAGACACTCCGCCACAACCAATTTTAATCAAACTTATATGCTCCCTTGGAATCGTAGCCATGGCAAGTGGGTGCGCTACATCAGGTTCAACAAAAACCCTCGCCGAGACCGGCAAAAAGCAGTGGTACAAGGGCAATACCCATACCCACACCCTGTGGAGCGATGGCGATGCCGCGCCGGAATGGGTAGTCGCCTGGTACAAAGAACACGGCTATGACTTTCTCTCGCTTACCGATCACAATGTCGTCCTGCATGGCGACAAAAGCTATTCCGTTGGTTCAGATTCGAAATTGACACCCGCACGGGTCGACCTGTTAAAGGAGAAATTCGGCGCGTCCACTGTCCGTACCCGTACCAAGAAGAACGGCGATACGGTTATGGAACTCCACACTCTCGAAGAATTGCGTGACTATTTCGAGGAACCCGGAAAATTCCTGTTGGTCGAAGGGGAAGAAATTACCGGTAAAACCCACGTAAACGGAATCAATATCAAAAAACGGATTAAACGCTCTGATGCGAATGACAACGTGAACTCGATGCGGGATCAGATTCGCAGCGTACAGCGGCAGCGCAGAAAAACCGGGGTCCCCATGTTCGCGCATATCGATCACCCCAACTGGAGCGCCGCGATATCTGCGGAAGACATCATCGAAGTACCAGAGGGTCGCTATTTTGAACTTTACAACGGCCACGGAGGCGTGCGGAACTGGGGCGACGAAAAACTCAGGATTCCCGACACCGATCAAAAATGGGACATCATTCTCACCGCTCGACTCAGCGACGGACGCAAGGGCGATATGATGTACGGCGTAGCTACCGACGACAGTCATACCTATTGGGTAGAAGGAGCCGGACACCAGCTTCCGGGACGAGGCTGGAGCATGGTGCTGGCGAAACGATTGACCGCTGAGAGCCTTGTGCATGCGTACCTGCGCGGCGATTTCTATTCCAGCGCAGGCGTCATCCTGGAAAAGCTGTCCTCCACCAAAAAGACATTCACCGTAACACCAAAAAAAGAAGCGGGCGTGACGCATACCACGCAGTTCATTGGCACACGCAAAGGCTATGACCGCACGTCGAAGCTAGCACTGGACGATAATGGAAATGAAATGCCGAATCGTACCCGGATCTACAGCGATGATATCGGTGAAATCTTTTACGAGACCACGGATGTTCCCGCGGTCTATACCTTCGACGGTGACGAACTATACGTGCGCGCAAAGGTTTTTTCCTCGAAGCTCAAGTCCGAACCGTTCAAGGCAGGTGACGTTGAACTGGCGTGGACGCAGCCCGTGGTTGTCGCAGGGAAGTAGCGCCGATTGCAGTGCAGAAGTATCACTCCTCTTTGCAGGCGCTCAGGATTTCGCGGGATACTGCATCGCTAGCGACACTTCGAGACAAAATCAGGCCGCCGAGAAGTGTAGACAAGAATTGCCAGGCCTCGGTGGACGGGCAAAATTACGACTACCTGGTCGAAACCTTCGATCTCGATCCCGACGCACTGTAGATCACCTGTATCCCCTAATTCATGAACGAATTCCAGTATGCATGGAACAGAATAGGGGTAGTACCGTGTTCAAGTAGATGTGCATGACGCGCGAGCCGTAAACCTTTTTCCTCCAGAGCCAGTCCAACTGAATACTTACACGGATATGTGTATCTGGAAAACAAAGGTTGTAGCGGGTGACTGAAGTGGGATGTCCACATTATCAGGAAAGGATGAATACGATGGCTGACCAGCGCGCCTTTACACGTATTCCACTCGTTAATTCTCTCACATGGCAGAATATGTCCGGCGATCAGGGTGCTGCCAAAGTACAGGACGTGGGTCGAGGCGGCCTCGGTATACAGTCGAACAGTTATCTGCGCCCAGGCCCTATGATCACCCTTCTCTTCGATGACCTCGAGTTCGAAAGTGAGCCGATCGAGCTTCAAGCTCTGATTGCGTGGTGCAAACCGGATGGACAGAGGAACGACTCGTTTCAGATCGGCTTGTCCTGGGTACACGGCGAGCCGCGAACGCTGCCAACGGTCAACGAACTATTCTATTCCGCTATCCATCAGCAGTGCGTCTCGGATCATTTCGTCTCGAACTAGCGGATTGTGATTCAGGCAGGGTTACTCCGACGCATTCAGCAGCTTCTTGATCAACTCTTCATACTCGGGGATGTCCCCTTCGTAGAAACCCGTCCGTATCGAGTGTACTGTTCCGTTCCTGCCAATAAAGATATTCGTAGGAAAGTTGTTCGCATTCACAAGATTCGGAAGATCGGCCGTCAGGTCATCGGCGTGACCACCCAGAAGCACCGTATAATTGATCCCGACTTCCTCGGCGAAACGTGCGAGTGCCTTTCGCCGTTCATCTTCGGAATCATTGACAAGCACGGGAAATTCAATCGCGATTATTTCAAAGCCGCGTTCGCCGTACATTTTCTTTAGCCGGATCAGGTGCGGCAACTCCGCGCGACACGGCGGACACCAGGTACCCCAGAGGTTGACCATCAGGACCTTGTCGCGAAAATCTGGATGGTCTTGATCAATGATATTCCCATCCAGGTCAGGCAGCGAAAACTGAAGTACGTCGCCATCCACCGTAGGGCGGTTCAGAGCAGGAACAATTGCGATCCCGGCCGCGAAGAGCAGCAATATCGCGAATCCGGCAATGCGGCCTGCAAGTACTCTGTTCATTCCAACTCCTGCGTGGTCATTCAGAACGAGATGCTCAGTGTATTCGTCGGACCAAGGTTATGATGTCGCATCCGTTGATTCACGGCGGCGAATGACTTCTTCGTTCACACGAATCCTGATGGTGCGCTGATCAAGCATACCGATGATCTTGTTCGAACCGTCTACAACCGGTACTTCTTCGACGCCATTGTCCCGCATGGATTCGAGCGCCTTATCAAGGCGCATGTCGGCCGTTACTGTTCCATTCACCTCAGACATCACGTCGGCTGCCAATACCCAGTCCCAGGTGTCAGGGCTGATCATGATCCCTTTCATCCCTTCGAGCGACAGCACGCCCTTCAATTCATCCTCACCCCCGACCACTGGATACATCGTGTAGTCGTGCATAGAGAAAATCTGGAAAACATGAGTTAAGGGAGTACCTTGAGTGATTGGCGGCACACTCGTTTTCATCGCTTCATTGACCATCCATGTTTCGATCACATCTTCCTCAGCAACGTCGCGTCCGATTTCACCAGCCAGTTTGCTGGCGAGCTTGATAAGCGGCGGACCCGTGATCTGAAGTACGAAAGTAGATGCCGTGACCCCGAAAATAATCATGTCACCCAGAGACAGAGATTCATTGACTCGTACATCGCCGAGATGATGCGCGGCCATAATGGAAAGGCCGACGGCGATTCCGCCCTGCGCGAAGAGACCCATGCCGGTAAACTTCTGTACAGCGGGCGGAGCACCAGTCATACGCGCACCCACATACGCCCCGACAATTTTACCGGAACTTCTTCCCAGCACGTACACAAAAACGATTCCCCAAAGCCACGGCGGCATCGCCGAGATATTCAAGCGGGCGCCGACAAGAACAAAGAATATAACGTAGATGGGGTCCGCAAAGGATCGCACCGTCGCGAAGACCTGCTTGCTACGTTCAGGTGTCGAGTTGACTAGAGTCACACCCAATGACATGGCAGCCAATATGACATCCATCTCCAGGGCACTCGCGATACCAATAATCAAAAGAATAAGGCCGATGGCGCCCGTGAAGAGTTTTTCCGGAGAGCCAATCCAGCGGCTCATCGTGCGCAGCGCGAATCCCGCGAGTACGCCCATGACGACCGCACCGCCAAGTTCCATGAAGGTTCCGAGCAGTTCCTTCGTAAAAGACGCGGAATTACCGGTCAGAATTCGTGCTGCCGTGGTTCCCAGTCCGTACAGCGTCATTGCCAGTGCATCGTCCAGCGCGACGATCGCGATGAGTGTTGTTGTCAGAATGCCGCGAGACCGATATTCCCAGAGTACATTGAGGGTCGAGGCAGGATCTGTCGCCGATGCGATCGCGCCGAACACAATTCCGGAGGCAAGAGCGACACTGAAGTTGTCGGTCAGAAAATACATAATCCCGGTGACTGGAATGCCGACCAAAAGTGAGGCCAGTATGCCCTCACACAAAAGAATGGCAAACAGCTGCTTGCCCTGATTCTTGAATATGTCGAGATGAAGTTCACCGCCGACCAGAAAGCCGATGATTCCGAGTGCGAACAGATTGAGCGATTCGAGTCCTTCTATGGCCTCCTGATCCACAAGGCCGAAACCAATATCGCCGATGAGGAGCCCCATCATGATATAGCCCACCACCTGGGGAATGTGAAGGCGCTGGAACAGATGCGCACCGATGATACCGCCGAACACACCGATCCCGAGAATCATCAGGACTCCGGTGTTCATTAGTTCCATGTGCTTTTCTCCCGATCAGAGCGACTCTTCGAGTATCAATATTACTGGGTGAGAATCAAGTAGGCAGATTTATCGTCGGGCGCAGCCATAAGTGCTTCGCGCACCTCTTTGTTCTTGAGCACAGAGCTGACGATGCCGAGCATCTTGAGATACTGTGCGTGTTGATCGTTTCGAGCGGCCAACATGCACACGATGCGAATCGGTTGTTCGTCGAGCGACTCGTAGTCCAAAATATCGCTCTGGCTGATACCGACAGCCATGACGAGGTCGGATACCGAGTCCAGACGCACATGAGGTACAGCCACGTTGAAACCGATGCCCGTACTCATCAGTTCCTCACGCACGAAAATTTCCTTCGCCAAAGCATCTGGATTGGAAACTCTGCTCGACTCGCCCAAAACCTTCGCGAGTTCCTCAAGCATGGCTTGCTTGGAGTCGGTGTCAAATTTGAGAATTCGGTCGAGCGTTAGAACGTCCTCGATAGTAACATTCTGCGCGTTTCACTCTGTACGTTTCCCGACAGTTTCTCGTCGACCCATTTTTCCACTTCCTCGCGCTTGAAACGCCAGATGGTACCCAGCTTACCACAGGGGATATTGCCCTTATTGGCCCAATCATACACAGTCCGCTCAGAAACGCGCAGGTATTGGGCCACTTCGTCAATAGTAAGGATATCGTGTTCTTCCATGATTTTACCCTGAATGTTGTGTTTCGCGAAATATTACACCAATTGCATAAGTACGGGTCAATATAGCATAAAAGCGTTCAATATACAAACTTTGCGAGCGGGTGGAAACATATCGGCTTCCTCCGCAATGCCTCGCTCAATATCACTCTTTCATCCTCAGAAATGAATTGACCGACCACTCCCTACGGTTCCATACCATAAGGCGAGTACTACATTCCCGGACCGACGAAACCAGATGCGCCTATATGCTACACTGCAAATATCATGAAATGGAGGAATTTGAGATGGCCGTTATAGAGGAAAACAAGACTGAAGCTCCGGGAAATAGCGAAGTAACTGATCTAGGGACTATTCTGGACAGGCAGCGCGCCGCGTTTCTGCAGGACGGGACTCCGGATCTCGCTCATCGCAGGTCGGCACTTGACAAACTTCACCGTTTGATGGTCAATTATAAGCAGGACATTGTAGAGGCCATCTCCGCCGATTTCGGGAATCGCTCTCATCATGAGTCGCTGATGGCAGAAGTTTTCATCACCATCAACGCGATCAAGCACTGCAAAGCAAAAGTCGCAAAATGGATGAAGCCGAAGTCGGCGCCGATCAGCTGGCAGTTTAAGCCCGGTCGCGGAAAGATCCACTACCAGCCTCTCGGCGTGGTCGGCATTATCAGCCCCTGGAACTATCCGCTCCAGTTGGCAATTGTCCCCGTCGCACAGGCACTCGCAGCTGGAAATCGCACAATGCTCAAGCCTTCCGAATTAACTCCCAAAACATCGGCGCTGCTCGCGAAGATGTTGTCGGAGAGTTTCTCGATCGAAGAAGTTGCGGTAGTGACTGGAGATGCGAAAGTTGGCGCAGAGTTTAGCGGTCTTCCTTTTGACCATCTGTTTTATACGGGATCAACTAAGGTCGGTCGTCTCGTCATGCAGGCTGCGGCCAAGAACCTGGTACCGGTAACGCTGGAGCTTGGCGGGAAGTCTCCCTGTATCGTCGGCGAAGACTGCAATCTTGGTCGCGCGGTACCGAGTATTACCAGCGGAAAATTATTGAATGCCGGACAGACCTGCGTCGCTCCGGACTATGCCTTTGTACCAAAGTCGAAGTTGGACGATTTTGTTGCAGGGTTCGAGAAGCAGGCAGAAAAAATGTATCCGACCGTAGCTACGAACGATCAGTACACGAGCATCGTCTCGGACGGACACTACGAACGGATCCAACATTTGCTGGGTGATGCACGCGCCAAAGGCGCAAATATCATCGAAGTCAATCCTGTCGATGAAGACGTTGCCTCAGCA
>DTSJ01000383.1 GCA_012965445.1 Candidatus Hydrogenedentota bacterium | reverse complement strand
GTTCACAGCGATTGTCCTTCCGAATGGGAATATTCACGCGAATCTGACCCACGGAAACAAGATCGCCGAATTCGACAAAGACGGGAAAATGGTCTGGTACGCGGATAATACGCACGTGGATAAGGAACGGTTTCAGGATCCCTGCGGAGCCCAGCGGATGCCCAATGGGAACATCGTCGTCGGGGCTTATGCTCAAAAAGACCCCGAAAAGCCCAAAATATTCGAGATTACGCGTGATAAAGAGGTCGTGTGGGAATTTTTTCATCCGGAAATCCACGCCCACGAGATTCACATTATTACCACGAACGGGGGAAAAGTGAGTCCAGTACTAAGATAATGGTCAAGGATCTATTCAAAAGCCAAGATTTAGGGTAGAATAAACTCAGAAGAAATAGCCGGTCTTTAACAGCCCAATGAATGAGGAAAAGCACACGAAACCTTTAATCTCAGTGATGATCGCAACAGTACTCCTCGTGGTTCTTAGCGCGAGTCCGGCCTCCGCCTCAGCGAAAACCGATGCGAAGAAGGCAGAATTAAACAGAATGGCGAAGGGCACGCTTAAGTCCCTTCAAGATAAACGAAGCAACACCAAAGGCATGTACGACCGGGCTTACGGCTACGCCGTGTTCAGCAATGTAAAAGTATCTCTGATGATTTCGGCTGGCGGTGGGGCAGGTGTTGCCGTCGAAAAAGCGGGCGAAAGACGCACCTATATGAAAATGGGGACGGCAGGACTCAATATCGGTCTTGGGGGCTCAGAAGTATCAGGTAGTATTCTTTTTCGAGAACAAGAAAGTATTTGACAATTTTGTAGATAAGGGCTGGCAGGCCGATGCCAATGCCAATGCTGTTGCGGGGACTGCCGGAGCCAACGCCGAGGCAGCCTTCAAAAACGGCATCGCTGTCTATCAGATTACCCAGGCCGGATTGATGCTTCAGGCAGATATCGCAGGTACAAAGTACTGGAAGAACAAGAAACTAAACAAATAGCCGAAGTTCAAAGAACCCCTCTTTTGAAAGGCCCGCAGGCTTACTTGCGGGCCTTTTTATTTCCGTACTTTCTTTTCGTTTTTCCGGTGCCATTGTGTGAATTCCTGCGGACGGTCTCGGCGATGGAGTCGCGCGCAGCATAGGTATGAACCTTGATCAACTGTTTCGGAATTTCGTTGATAAACCTGCTTGGCGTGGAGACCGAGTCCCGGCCATTGCGGATGCGCGAACAGGTCTCGAAGAGCGTGAAGTGCCGCTGGGCGCGCGTGATCGCGACATAGAATAGACGACGCTCTTCTTCCACCGTATTGTCCCGGAGACTGCGCTGGTGCGGAATAATCCCATCTTCAGTTCCTACGAGAAAGACATACGGGAACTCGAGTCCTTTCGCGCTGTGTATCGTCATCAATGTTACCACTGAGCGATCAATCCCGTCCTTGGCAAAACGATCTGCGTCGCGGGTGAGCGTGCTTAGGTCGAGAAATCCACCCAGCGTGGGATTTCGTTCAGTATTTTCGTATTCCTCCAGCGATTTGACAATGGACTGTACATTGTCCCAGCGCAGCGAAGCCATTTCCGGAGTCTTCGAAGTACGCTCAAGTTCCGCCTTCAGGCCGATGGTCATAATCAGATGCTGCAGGATCTCATGAAACGGGCGTTGCTTTGCACGAAGCTGATAGCGATAGTCCTTCATTGAGCCGAGGAAGCTGCGTATGCCTTTTTCGGCTCCGCCGGTAATCTTTCCTTCGGACAGTGCCTTTGCCATGCCTTTGCCGAGCGAAAGGCCGGATTGACGGCAGACATCGTGGATTACGTGCAGAGTTTTGTCTCCAATGCCGCGCCGGGGCATATTTACGACGCGCAGGAAAGAAGCCTCATCCCAGGGATTCACGATGATCTTCAGGTAGGCTATGATATCGCGCACCTCCGAGCGCTCGAAAAACTCTTGGCCGCCGATAACGATGTAGGGGATGCCGGCAGTGCGCAGTGCGATTTCATAGGGACGCGACTGCATGTTCGAACGATAAAGAATTGCGAAATCGTCATTGACGGCTCCGGCTTTAATTCGGATGGTTTCCATCCACTCGAGTGCCATTTTCGCCTCGTGTTCTTCGTCGGCGGTCACGATACGGTCGATGGGACGCCCCGGCCCCTGCTGTGGAAGCATTTTCTTGTCGATTCGTTTTCCGTTGTTCGCGATAACTGCGTTCGCGGCCTCTAATATTGGCTCCTTGGATCGATAGTTGTAACCAAGCGTGATCGATTTCGCTCCAGGAAAGTCTTTTTCGAAATTCAGGATATTGGAAACGTCTGCGCCGCGCCAGCCGTATATAGATTGATCGTCATCGCCGACGACGCAGAGGTTTTTATGCTCCGATACCAGCGTCTGAATCAGGCGGTACTGAATTGTGTTCGTGTCCTGGTACTCATCAACCATGACGTACTTGAATTTTTGCTGAAAGTGTTTTCGAATCTCGGTATGCTCAGACCACAATTTCAGTACAAGCCCCAGGAGATCGTCGAAGTCCACCGTATTCGCGGCTCTCAACGCTGACTGGTAGCGGTCAAATATTTCCGGGAGCCAGGACTCGTACTTTTCGCGATTCGCCGTTTCTTCCTTGGACTCGTCGGACGGCACGTTCATCGCGAAATGTTCCGTATCCTGATTTCCTTTCATCAGGCTTATCTGTTCGCGAAAAATCCCCGGACTGAAGTCCTCTTGTGGGCCTTCCAGATCGTCGATCACCCGTTTTACAAGTGTACGCGTGTCACCCTCACCAGAGATCGTAAAATTTCTGCGATAGCCGAGGAGTTCAATGTGCTCGCGCAGTACTTTCAGGCAGAATGAGTGGAATGTAGAGACGACGACCTTCTCCGATTTGGACTTTCCGACCAGTTCCGCGACGCGTTCGCGCATTTCCCCGGCGGCTTTATTCGTGAAGGTTACTGCCAGTATTTGTTCGGGCTTCGCCGCCTTTTGCGCGATTATGTAGGCGATTCGACGGGTCACCACGCGAGTCTTGCCGCTTCCCGCGCCTGCAATGACCAACACTGGCCCTTCGATCTGCTTTACGGCTTCAGCCTGATTCGGATTAAGCCCCTCAAGATATTTCGATGCTCTTGCCATGATGAATGTGTGTACAGCCCCCGGAACAAGGCGGGATTGTAGCAACTTTGCATCGACAGGTCCAACCAAATATTGAGGAAAACAGGATAGTTCGGCTATAATACGGTCACTTCACTACTCTCTGGGGACTATACGCGCCCCCTGTCTTGTTTCTCCAAACATCGCAAACTATCTGAGTCGAGCCTGTCATGAACCTGAGTACCGTCCTGTATAACGAGATTCTGCCGAAGGTCGAGAAGCCTTCGCGCTACCTCGGCACTGAACTCAATACCAGTCACAAGAACAAGGATGAAGTGGACCTGCGCGTGACGCTGGTATTTCCAGATCTTTACGATTTGGGACTGGGCAACCTTGGCATTCTCATCCTGTACTCAATTCTCAACGATCTAGACTGGTGCTGGTGCGAGCGCGCATATTCACCTGCATCGGACATGGAATCAGAGCTGCGTGGGCGCGGGCTGAGCCTGTTCAATCATGAATCCAAGGACACGCTCGACGAGATGGACCTCATCGGGATTACGATGCAGTCCGAACTCACGTACACGAACATCCTGACGATTATCGATTTGGCAGGCTTTCCACTGCGCGCAGAGGATCGCGCCGACGATGCACCTTTGTTTTTCGCGGGCGGTCCGACCTCGTTTAACCCTGAACCTATGGCCCCCTTCTTCGACTTTTTCGTGATCGGAGACGGCGAGGACGTGATCGTCGAGATCGCAGAGTGTATGAGGGCGATCAAGGACTTGTCGCGTCTCGAACGCCTGAAACAAGTTGCGAAAATTGATGGTGTATATGTCCCCGAACTTTACCCCTTTGAAGTGCTTGCCGATGGCCAGATACTTCCAGAAATAGATGCCCTGCCGATTCGAAAGCGTGTCATTGAGTCGCTTGACGGCGCGAAGTTTCCGACCAACTACATCGTACCCTATACCCAGCAGGTGCATGATCGACTCTCGCTTGAAGTGCTGCGCGGCTGCACACAAGGGTGTAGATTTTGTCAGGCCGGTATGGTCACGCGCCCCGTGCGCGAGCGAACGCTCGAAAATATCGATCAGCTTATGAAGGAGTCTCTGGAAAAAACCGGGTACGAAGAAGTTTCGCTCGTTTCATTGTCCACGTGCGATTTCTCGAGACCGCTTCAGCTGGTCGATCAGGCTGCGCGACGAGGCCGAGAAGATCGCGTATCCATTTCGCTGCCCTCGCTGCGTCTCGATTCGTTTTCCGTGGGAATGGCTGACAAAGTGGCGGACATTCGCCGGAGCGGTCTTACTTTCGCCCCCGAAGCAGCAAGCCCGAGACTGCGCGCCGTGATCAACAAGTGGATTCCAGATGAGGGGCTGCTTGAGATGTCCGCCGAGGCCTTCAAGAAGGGCTGGAAGCACGTTAAATGCTATTTCATGATAGGACTTCCGACTGAGCGTGATGAGGATATCGAAGCCATTGTGGATCTGTGTTTCCGAAACCTCAAAGTGGGTAAGGCAATCAATCCGAATGCGAAGATCAACCTCGGAGTCTCGACTTTTGTGCCGAAGCCGTTTACGCCGTTCCAATGGGCGGAGCAGATCGGTATGGAGGAGACAGAGCGCCGTCAGCGAATTCTGGATCAAGGTTTCAAGAAGACCAGCAGCATCAAGTTCGGTCGCCATCATGCTAAGACCACATTCATCGAAGGATTGATTACCCGCGCGGACCGTCGTTGCGCGGACCTTATTGAGACGGCGTGGAAAAACGGTGCCCGCTTCGAATCCTGGGATGAACTTTGCAATCTGGGCGCGTGGCAGAAGGCAATCGAAGAGACGAATTACGATGTCGAGTTCGCTTTGCGCGAACGTGACCCCGAAGAACGTCTTCCCTGGGATCATATCGACATGCTGGTTCCGAAAGAGTGGTTCCAGGAAGACTGGGCACGGGCAATGGAGTATAAACATGCTCTAGACTGTCGTGCAGGGAAATGTCATCTCTGCGGTGTGATTTTTAAAGAGCAGGAGCTGTGCAGTCACATGCTCAAGAATCAACGAAAAGGGCGCATTGAAGAAAAGGAGTGGACACCCGAACCGATGCCGGAATACGTGGAGCCTGAACCGATACAGCGAATTCGTTTTCAAATCGGACGCACGTGCGAACCGCGTTTCCTAAGTCATCTTGAATGGATGAACGCCTGGATTCGTACACTGCGCCGCGCACGTGCGCCGCTGTCGTATTCACAGGGGTTTCATGCGCACCCGAAGGTTAATTTTGCTGCGGCCTTGCCCGTGGGCGAAGAATCGCGAGGCGATTACATGGACATCACGCTAAAAGACTTTGTACATCCGTCTGATTTGCTGGAACGCGTCAGGGCGACGCTTCCAGATGGTTTTTTGGCTTTGGGCGCAGAAGACATCCCTCTGCGTACGCCAGCGCTGATGAGCAGTGTTTCGGGCATACAATACAGTCTGATTGCAGACGGACAGAATGCTGAGGAGCTCGAAGGACTCATATCGACGGTTATGGCTTCTGAGGAGGTGATGATTGAGCGAAAGGTCAAGAACAAGAAAAAAGGAAGAGGACGTGGTCGGCAACGTGCCCCGAAAAAGACTGCACCGCTGAACATTCGTCCGATGATTCATGAGCTCACCCTGAGCGAATATACTGATCAACAGTTGACCATCCAATTTACGACGCACATTCACGAAAACAAACTTGCTAAACCCAAGGAAATAATCCATCTTCTGCGTCTCGATCCGTTTGCAACGCGTATTGTGAAATGCCAGACTCTCCTCGAAGATCAGAATGCACTTGTTGCACGGTAGACAGCACTGGAACATTAAATGCGACATGGGATTACCTACACGATGCTCAAATGGACAATCACAGATTCATTGGACATTCGTCGATAAAAACGATAGAATTTCGTAAGTTATCCGACCTGGGAGAGTGATAATCGGATGAATTCTCAGGATGTCAACAGCAATCTAGGGTTAACCAGACGTGCACGAGTCGTCTTGACCACTCTTGTGGTCGTGGGAGGTTCCCTCGAAGCCTTCTCGCGCGTTGCCCAACCCGTGCTTTCCGCTCTAACCGATCAGTATGTTAGTCTAGTCGGTCTGTCGATCATGTGTACTGCCATCGTCGTAATGTAGGTACGTGCCGGCGCAAACCGTTTTGTGATCGCGAGTACCTCCTTCGGAACAGTGTGTGTCCTGGTAGCACAGGTCGCTCGAATGTTGGCTCAGATCTCTGATGGAGCAGGCGGGCATCTTGTAGATTCAAGTACTGCGCACTACGACACGATATTGAATGCACTCGAAAAGATACCGTACGATCTGGTCTTAATGGACATTCAGATGCCCGAAATGGATGGATACGAGACGACTCGTGAGATTCGTAGAACAGATTCAAGGGTGATCAACAGCAGTATTCCCATTATCGCGCTGACGGCTTACGCAATGAAGCGTGACCAGGATCTCTGCATGAAGGTTTGAATGAACGACTTTGTATCAAAACCGATCCAACTTGAAGTGCTCAAAGAGAGAATAGATCGCTGTATTTCGAACACCGTGGCCTCATACATGCGACCGTGACAGGCGTAGGTTTCAGGAATTTATGAGGAAGAAAGCGCCTGTTCTGCGATGGATGGGCACTGAATAAGGTCGTAATGGGGTATTTCGCAAAAAACTGTAAAATAATCTCGAAAAAGTGCTGAAGTATTCATTAGAGGTGCCGATAATAGGAACGCAGGAAAGTATTAAGCGTTACTGTACAAGGAGTTACATCATGGTTGGAATTCAGGGAATTGCGGGCGTACCCGACCCGAGCAAGCCTGAACGCCCTTCTGGCACCCGCAGCAACTCTAAATCCGAAGCAGCGGACGCAGGTTCCAATGCAGCGAATTCGGACGATGTTGTTATTAGTAATCAGGCGCAGGCAGCCGCACAGGTGATAGACGCTCTGTCCTCAGCTGAGAACCAGCCCGATATTCGCGCTGATCGCGTGGCGGCAGCAAAAGCAGCCATTGAGCGCGCTGATTACAAAAATCCTGATGTTGTCGAGGTAGTTGCACAGCGGATCAGCAAATTCCTATAATTCAGGCATGAAGCATGCCCACCAACACTCGCTGAGCCGTCTACTCGCGCTGTGTATCCTGTTTTCCTTCATTGTCGCCGCGTGCGGCTCCAACCCCAAGCCCAGAATTTACAGGATACCTAGCGGCGCGACAGGAATGGCTTCCTGGTACGGTCCGGGGTTTCAAGGCAACCTCACAGCCAACGGCGAGCGCTATGATATGAACGGGATTTCCGCTGCGCACAAGACGCTTCCCTTTGGCACCGTCGTCAGGGTTACGAATCTGAACAATGGAAGGTCGATCGACGTGCGTATTAATGATCGCGGACCCTTCATTAAGAATCGCGTAATTGACCTTTCCAAGGGCGCGGCACAGAAAATCGATATGATCAGAGAGGGTGTAGTTCCTGTACGTCTACAGATTCTTACCTACGGTCCCAACTAGCAATGTCCATGCCGGAACCGAAGGTTCGGTCTACCGCTCGTACCGATCTGCTTATCGCGGTTCCGATCGCGTTTGCACTACGGCTTGGCTTCCTCATCGCTTTGGCGCGCGCTATAGACATGGCCGATTCCATTCACTACA
This sequence comes from Candidatus Hydrogenedentota bacterium, assembly GCA_012965445.1. Next base: position 278 of record DTSJ01000383.1, on the reverse strand, counting down.
TCAATATGGGGCGTGGTTTCGCGCAAGGTGATTTCGTTCACTTTGACGAAAATCTACCAGTGCTGTATTCGCTTTTCGGTGCACTGAGTTTTTTGCTCACCAACGACTGGGAATGGGCGTTCTGGGTGGTTTCGCTCCTCGCATCGACTCTGCTTGTCATTCCAATCTATTTTATTGCGGAGGAGCTGCACGGTTCCAAGTCTGCACGCCTTTCCGTATTCATCGTAGCTGCCTGGCCCTGGCTCGTGGATTATGGGAGTCGAATTGCACCTGAAGCG
>DTSJ01000382.1 GCA_012965445.1 Candidatus Hydrogenedentota bacterium | reverse complement strand
ATCGTCCCGACAAACTGAACGCATGGACAGGCACTATGGAACAGGAAATTCGTGAGGCGATGTATGCTGCTGAGGCGGACGATGCTGTGCGGGTGATAATTCTGACGGGTTCGGGACGGGGGTTTTGTGCGGGTGCTGACATGGGGGGATTGAGTGCGACGGCGGGATCGACCAAGGAGCCTACTTTGGAGGAGTCGCGGGAAGGGATGAAGGGGGACGGTTCGCGACGGGAGGGTGTTCGGGCGGATTTTGAGGAGAAGTATTCCTATTTTCCGTCGATTCAAAAGCCAATTATTGCGGCGATCAATGGAGCGGCTGCGGGACTTGGATTCGTTATGTCTCTCTATTGCGACATACGGTTTGCTTCGGACAATGCGAAGTTTACTACAGCTTTTTCGCGGCGTGGTCTTATTGCCGAACATGGGATTAGCTGGACTCTTCAGCGGGTCGTGGGGCTACCGAATGCTCTGGATCTGACGCTTTCGGCGCGTGTGATTCTTGCGGATGAGGCACTGCGGATGGGTTTGGTGAATCAGGTGTATCCGGCGGACTCGTTTATGGAGAGTGTGACGGCTTATGCGGAAGAGATGGCCAATATGGTTTCACCACGTTCGACGCGCGTGATGAAGGAGCAGCTTTACAACGCCCAGTTTCAGACACTTCAGGAGGCGATTCTTGTGGCGAATGATGAGATGTTCCAGAGCCTTCGATGTGATGATTTCAAGGAGGGGGTCGCGCATTTTGTTGAAAAGAGGCCGCCCGCGTTTACGGGAAACTAGGACAGATTGTGATCAGCGAGGTGAGGCCAGCGGCTTGTTTTCGCAATCGAGCGTCTTATGATGTGACGTTGTGTTCTGCTTGGGATTCGTGAATCAGTTCGAGCAGGGTGTGATGCTGATCTGAACTGAGTTCGCCGTTTGAGAAGTGGCTCAGGATTTGCCACTGCAGCGCGCGGAGTATCTTGAGGAGTTCGTTTCCGAAACTGGGGTTATCGGAGGAGCGCGGACACAATGCAAATTTTCGGGTGCGCTGGAGCGATCTGGACGGGAATCGACATGCTAACAGCGCGTGTTATGTGGACTGGCTGGTGGAGTCGGTGCCTGGGGAGGTATTGGAGGGCCATGTGCTGAGCAAGCTGGAACTTGAGTACAAGCGAGAGCTGGTGTTGGGGGATGGTCTTTCGTCTGAATGCGGGCCGACTTCGGATGGGGAGAATGGTCATACAAGTTTCGACCACTGGATAGTTCGTGATGAGGGAGGGGTACTGGTTGCGCGGGGGCGTTCGCGATGGAGCAAGAGTACGGGCTGAGGTATTTGATTCACCTTGGTTTCGATTCTAGAATGGACGTAGCGAGCGAATTCGGTGAAGGAGCAGCAACAGAGGAGGAATCGATATGAGCATTTCACGGAGAGATTTCATGATCGGCGGCGCGGCTGCTGGTGGTCTGGGCGCTTTTTCCGGGTTGGACGCTCTGTTGAAACTTCCGCGTGTGAGTGCCGCGGAGACTGTGGTTACGCCGGACATTGTTCGTTTCACATCCGGGATTGAGCCTTACGTGAGGCTGATCGAGGACACGCCGAGGAACAAGGTGGTGGAGGTGATGGCGCATCAGCTACGCCAAGGGATGTCGTATCGGCAGTTTTTAGGTTCACTTTTTCTTGCGGGTATTCGGAATGTGAATCCGCAGCCTCCGGGATTCAGTTTTCATTGTGTGTTTATGATTCATTCCTGCAACTATCTTGCGAAAATGGGGCCGCCGGAGGAACGATATTTGCCTCTCTTTCTGGCGCTGGATGATTTCAAGAAGGCGCAGGATTTTGACTCGAAACGTGACGAGGGGGATTTTGGGCTGCGTGAAACGACGGGCACTCTTCCTTCGGGCCAGGGGGCATGGGAGGAGTTGCATGCCGCGATGGATAGTTGGGATGAGCCGCGGGCGGATAGAGCGATAACGGCGATTGCCCGGACTTTCGAACTGGACAAGGTATTCGAGCAACTCTGGGAATACGGTGCGCGGGACTATCGCAATATCGGACACAAGATTATTTTTGTTGCGCATGCGCATCGGACTCTGGCGGAGATCGGGTGGGAGCATGGTGAGGCTACACCTTGTGCTGGATCTTCTTGATCTTGACGGAGGCGATGGTGGTCAGCTGCAGCTCGCCGACGATGG
>DTSJ01000381.1 GCA_012965445.1 Candidatus Hydrogenedentota bacterium | reverse complement strand
CCATCCTGGACTGGGCCGCAGATGCAAACGTAGCCGTGATTCCCTTTGGCGGAGGCACCAGCGTATGCGGCGGAGTAGAGGCCGACGTAGGCGATGCTTATGCCGGAACTGTGTCGCTCGATATGCAGTACTTCGACAAAGTCCTCGAAATAGACCGCACCAGTCGCGCCGCCCGGATTCAGGCCGGTCTAAACGGGACCGAAGTAGAATCCCTGTTAAGACCGCACGGTCTCACCCTGCGTCATTTCCCGCAAAGTTTTCAATTCTCTACTGTGGGCGGATGGATTGCCACGCGGGCAGGCGGACACTATGCATCTCTATACACCCATATCGACGATTTTGTCGAATCGATTCGTATGGTGACCCCGCAGGGTACGATGGAGTCACGGCGACTCCCTGGTTCCGGCGCAGGACCCTCAGCGGACAGAATGATGATCGGCTCCGAAGGCATGCTCGGCGTAATAACAGAGTCGTGGCTGCGTCTACAGGATCGACCGACCTTCCGCGGGTCTGCATCAGTTCAGTTCGACGACTTCTCCACTGCAGTGCAATGCGTACGAGCGCTGTCACAGTCCGCGCTGTTTCCTACCAATTGCCGTCTGCTCGATCAAGAAGAAGTACGGCTGAATGGTGTCGGAGACGGGAACAGTCCGGTGTTGGTATTGGGGTTCGAATCTGCCGATCACCCGCTCGATGCATGGATGGGCAGGGCGCTCGAACTCGTGTGCGATCATGGCGGACGCTACGACAAGGCGGCGGCAGCCCGTTCGCTCGACCCGAAAGCTACAGGAGACGCGGAACACACCAAAGGTGCTGCGGGCGAATGGCGCAACGCCTTCCTGCGAATGCCCTACTATCGCAATCTGTCGATGCGGCTCGGACTGATCGGAGATACCTTCGAATCGGCAATAACATGGGACCACTTCGATCACTTCTATGCAGAGACGAAGGAGCGAATGGGAAAAGTGATGCGCGAGATCACTGGTGGTGATAACACCATTTCCTGTCGCTTCACACACATCTATCCTGACGGCCCGGCCCCCTACTTCACCTTTCGCGGGCTGGGTTCATGCGAGGGCGATCTGGCCAGTGTCCTGAGCAAGTGGAAAGAAATCAAAATCGCTGCCAACGAAACGACCACCGCGCTCGGCGGTACCGTGACCCATCACCACGCCGTCGGTCGCGATCACCGACCGGGCTACGAGGTGCAGACCAGCCCCCTGTTCCGGCAAGCGCTCCAGGGCGCAAAGCAATCCCTCGATCCACAAGGAATCATGAATCCCGGAGTCCTCATCGATCCCAGGGGAAAAGAAGTAGGCATTCGCGGCATACTCAAATGATGGGGTAAGCATGCAAACAATAAATTGAATGCGATACTGGAATCCGATAGATTGAACCGAATTCCATCTCTCGGTCAATAGCCACCGGATGTTACCGACCAATAAAGCAGATTTGCCCCGAGCCAAGAATAGGAATACGACTATGACCGGGAAAACGACTTCGATACTGGCCGCAATTCTTATCGAAATGATTCTCACAACACCCGCATATCCAGAATCCCATCGCATCGAAGTTGACGGCGCCATACTCCACGTGGAAACGAACGGACCAAAGGCTGCTCCGGCAATCCTGATGTGGAACGGTGCCGCATGCACAACCCACATGTGGGACAAGGTTGTACCGCAACTTTCCGACCGCTTTTTCGTCATACAGTTTGACGTTCGCGGAACTGGGCAGTCCTCTCCCGCCAATTCAGATGACCAATATACCTTCGAAACATACTCCACCGACGCCATCGCAATTCTTCGACACTTCGGATACGAGAAATCCATCGTATGGTCAATGGCATGGGGTTCGCGTGCCGCCGTGGCGTATGCGGGTCTCCATCCCGAACGCGTCCAGCTACTAGCATTGTATGACGCGAGCGTGGGTCGTGCCGACGTACCAGCCCAGGGAGTAGGTCGCGAAAAAGCATTCAAAGCACAGCAGGAGGCGGGTATACCCCTCATTGACAGGCCTGAAGATTGGAACACGCATCTGGATCAAGATGAAATGCGCAAAGCATTAGGTGCCCCGAGGACATTCGGCGACCTGAGCAGCCTGCTGCCGAAGATCACGGCCCCGACTCTGGTATGCGCAGGCGACTATGATCCGAATCTCGATTCGAGCAAAAA
>DTSJ01000380.1 GCA_012965445.1 Candidatus Hydrogenedentota bacterium | reverse complement strand
GCGCCTTTACTCGAAGTTTACAACCTGCGCGCTACCGACACCGAAGAACCGTCTGCCTTTTCGCATTCCTGCTGGCGAAATGGTTCCCCAAAAATATTTCCACTGAAGTGTCGGCTGGTCGGACAACTACCAGACGCGCGACTACCAGTGGTAGATGAACTTGAGAAAAAATGATCGAATGATCTGCTCGCCGCGCGCATCATCGTCACGAAAATCGTTGACCACGACGAAGAAATCCCAGTCCTTGACTTCCTCATAGGCGAAAAGCAGTGTGCGTTTGTATGCCCGGTCGCTGGTCGCCTCCAGAGTAAGTTTGATTCGACCCTCCCAGTTGAAAGTGTACTCACTCTCGTTCCGCCATAACCACACATCACGATCACCCTCGTCGCGCTTTTCTGTTCGGAGCAGGGACGTGAGATCATTCGTCCAGCGCGGGGACAGCTTGAACGGCTTGGTCACTTCGTACTGATCGAAGGTATTGTCCTGGAATATGCCGTTAGAATAATTCATTCGCCATGACTTGAAGCGGTCCTGTCGATTGTAGGTCGCGCCGATGCTTTGCGATGTATTGTGAAACGGAATGTGATAATCGTCGCGATAGGACATATTTATGTCCCAATCGTTCTGGAAGCTCAGGCCGCCGAAAATCGAGTAGTCGCGCAATACAGTGTGGTGGTCGTGGTCTACATAGTGCTCGGTTTGAGCCATGACGAATACACCCTCGATGACATCGTGCGAATAGCTGTCGCTGAATCCAATCTCGAATGAAGGACCAATGATGTCACGACGGCTGATGAATGCCAGGTCGGGAAGGAACTCAGAAGTGATTTTTTTGAATTCCAGCTCGAATGACCACGGCTGGGTACCCCACTCCAGCTCAGTTTCAAAGGCATGGGCACTGACCGATTCAGTAACCTCGGAAATTCCGTCAATGGAATTGCTACCGTTCATTTGCAGAATCTGAGTCGTCCAAATTGTCGAAGGCGAGAACGCCACCCGAGAGTCAATGCCGAATACCGCGTTCTCTCCGATTTCTCTGTCCACCGCGATTAGCGTAGCTCCCAACTGAATTTTGTCGGTCGCTTCTTGTGTGTAGCGCGAAACCAGGAAACTGGAATCTTCCCCGCTGCGTTTTCCCTCTCCGCGAAGTACCAGTGAGGCCATGGTCCACCCCTCTCCCGTACCGGTAACTTTCGCCGCAGTATCGATATCGGTGATTTGCCGACTGTCGTAAATGTTGATCGGTGTGCGGAAAAGTTCAGCGCCCTCGTTGAAGAAAGTGCGCCGTTCGGAGAGAAAACGCGCCGTGTCCCGGTTCTGTACGTCGCCCTCGTCGGCAGCAATCTCGCCGAAATCGGGATTGAGTGTGAACTGGGTCGTCCAGTGCGAGGAGATGCGCAGTTCGACATCGAGACCCGTACTGAGCAGAGAGAGAGAGTTGTGGCCTTCCGCATGTTCGGTGTTGCTGCTTACGTAGGTTTCAATTTTCGCATCGGCTTGCACCTTTAAATTTGCAAGGTCGAGATTTTCCAATATGCCGAAGTCCGATATGAACTTGGGGCCTGAAGCGCGTCGATCCATGCTGCTGTTCGGATTGTAGTTCCAGTGGTGTGAATTATTCGTTATCGAATACCGATGCCTGAAATTGATTCCCCAGGTTTGATCGTCCTCGCGATTCAGGTGCATTATCCCGATTGGAATGCGTACTTCGGCGAACCAGCGCTCCTTGGTGATGACAGTTTTTACTTCCCAGTTCGCGTCCCAGGAAGGGTTGCGCCCGAAGACGCCTTCGCGCGAATCCCAGCGGGTACCAATGGGACTGAACAAGAACAGGTAGGCCTGCTTACCATCGTGGAACGTGTCGAGTCCGATCTGAAAATAGTCCTCGAAGCGGAGTTGAATTCGATCATATTTGAATATGTTTGCGATGATGTCTTCTTCTTTTTCCTCGACCTCGATCGCGAAATAAAGGTACGTGTCGTCGTAGAGCATCCGTACTTTCGACTGGTCCTCGGACAGGATATCCAATCGGGTATTGACGAAATCGGTCATTACCTTGGCATTGTTCCACTCCGGTTCGTCGAGTTTACCGTCGATTGTAGGGGGTGTTTCGGTTCGGACCGCCTGAACGGTGCGTTTTGGCGGGGCGAAATACTCTTTTTGCGCCTGGACAGGCAAGCAACAGAGGACAGCAAGGCAGAGCAATAGACTGTAAAATTTCATCTTCATGAGACGTTCTGGTAGACCTGTATAGTTCGGGGGGATTGGCTCACATCACGCGTTCGAGCATGTCTTCCAGAAGGAGAGCTCTGCGAGAGTACCCACAGTGTATAAAAACGGTTCCGAATCAGATTATCTTACGTTCGGCAGGGCCTATTATCGGCACAGAAACGAGAGTATAGCACAATTCGCCGTGATTGATAAAATCGGTTGGAGCTTCACATGCCCCGACCATTTTCCTATCAACTTTCGGATGAAATACGGTATGATCCCGTTCTTGATTATCAACCACCGGAGAAACATCGTGGGAAAAGTAGGATTCGGCATAATTGGGCTGGGAAATATTGCTCCGGTGCATGCGCAAAGCATCGCCGCGACCAGAAATACGGAACTCATCTCGGTCTGTGATCTGATACCGGGTCGGGCGAAGAAATTTGCGAAGGAACACGGTGGTCGCCCGTATGAAGATATCGATGAGATGCTTGCCTGCGACGATGTCCACGCCGTCTCGCTCTGTGTACCTTCAGGGCTGCGTTCGGAACTGGCGGAAAAGGTCGCGAAAGCGGGTAAACACATCCTCTCGGAGAAGCCACTCGAGATCACGACGAAAAAGGTTGACCGCATCATCAACGCCGCGGACAAAGCAGGGGTTCTTCTGGGCTGTATATTCCAAAACCGGTTTACGGAAGACGCACTCCATATTCGCAAGGCTCTCGACCAAGGTCGATTCGGGCAGCTCGTACTCGGCGATGCTTACATCAAATGGTATAGATCACAGGAGTACTACGATTCGGGTGCCTGGCGCGGGACGTGGAAACTGGACGGCGGTGGCGCGTTGATGAACCAGGGGATCCATCAAATCGACATGCTGCTGTGGTATATGGGCGACGTGGAAAAGGTACGTGCCGTGACGGGTACCGTAGCGCATGACGGTATCGAAGTTGAAGATGTCGCTGCGGTAATCCTGGAGTTCAAGAACGGCGCTAAGGGTGTCATCGAAGGTTCGACCGCCATCTGGCACGGCCATCCGGCTCGTGTCGAAGTACACGGCTCGGAAGGCACGGTCGTCATGGAGGAAGGCAAGATCTGCACGTGGGAATTCAAGAAAAAGAAGCCTGTAGACAAAAAAATACAAGCTGCGCTGAACGAAGAATCCGTCCTCGGCTCCGGCGCAGGCGACCCACTCGCCGCACTCAAAATCGGCGGACACCAACTCCAAATCGAAGACTTCGCAAAAGCCATCCAAGGCAAGAAAAGCAACATGGTACCCGGTAAAGAAGGCCGCCGCGCAATCGCACTACTAGAAGCCATCTACAAATCCGCACGCACAGGCCGCGCGGTAACAATGTAAAAACCGAAACTGCCTAACGCAAAGAGGATTGGAAATAACAATAGATCTATAGGGACTTCAATAATGAGGTATCCGAAATCACTCGTCGAGTCAATCTCAGCTTGACTCGGAATCTCTCACACCAAAGACTTCACCAACTAGCACTAGGCTCTCTGCGTCTTCGCGCCTTTGCGTTAAGTATTTTTTAAAAAACGAAAAACCAGGAAACACAAATCATGAAATTCGGTATCTGCAACGAGATATTTCAGGAATGGAACGACTTTGCGCGCATGTGTGACTACGTCAAGGATGTCGGCTACGACGGCGTCGAAATTGCCCCATTTACATTTGCCGGCAATGTCGCCGATATCTCTGCCGAAACGCGCAAGGAGATTGTCGCACGGGCAAAGGAAAGCGATGTCGAGATCATCGGTCTGCATTGGCTTCTAGTGGGCCCGGATGGGATGCATATCACGGCCGATGACAAATCGGTGCGAGACCATACGGTCCAATACTTGAAGGATCTGGTCGACTGCTGCGGCGAGCTTGGCGGGACGCGGATGATTTTCGGGTCGCCGAATCAGCGCAATATTGCTGACGGTCAAGCCTACGAAGAAGCGTTTGGAAATGCCCGCGGAGTGTTCGAGCAAATCCTCCCGAAGCTGGCAGAGTACGGCATTGTATTCTGCATGGAGCAGCTATCGACGGAAGAGACAAATTTTTGCCATACCGCAGAACAAACGGTTGAACTCGTTGAATCGATCGACCATCCGAATTTTCAGCTGATTCTGGATACGAAAGCCATGGTCGATGAGCCGCTGGGGCGCGCGGAAACCATAAAGAAATATGCGAAATATCTAAAGCACTATCACGCGAACGATGTGAACCTGAAAGGCCCCGGCTTCGGCGATGTGGACTTCGCCCCCATTTTCGAAGCACTCAAGGAAATCGAGTTTGACGAGTACGTGTCGGTAGAGGTCTTCGATTTTAAATGGGGCTGCGTCGGGATTGCAGGTCAGAGCTTCGAATATATGCAGCAGTTTGTCTAAAGTGCTCTAAGTAAACGAACTTTCTTTGGGTATAAAACTCCGCGGGCCAAAGTAGTCGATGAAACGCACCGACCAGTGGCTCCACTGCCGATCATCTTCGCCCTTCCAACCGTGATAATACTTGACCAGATGATCGTAGAAAGGCTGCGCGGTGTCCCAGCTTGGGTTGTCCGGTTCCATCTCGATCAGTTGACACACTTTTTCCTGATACGTTTCCCAGGGACACACATAGATACGAACGCGATCGATTTTACCGTCAACCGCGCCATTGACGCGACGGTCTTCCAGCACGATATCAATCCGGTCGCGTTTCGTCCGGTCGTCCCTACGCTTGCGCCCCATAGAGAACGTGATGCCTTCATACTGCACCCCGTCATACTCGGCGTTGTGGTAGAAAGTAAACACCATACGGTCTGGATCGCTTACTAAATCTTTTACAAAGGAGCGATACGGCTCATCAATCTGATCCATCCGCTGTGCCAGGAAATCTTCGGCGGGGGCGACGTAGCTTGCATCTTCCATTGGTTTGCAAATATGCGTCCGGAAGGTATTCATACTGTACTTGTTCCAGGCACGCGACCATCCGAGACCTTTTCCCTGACGCTTCTGTTCCAGGGCATTCATCATCTTTACCAACAGCCAGTTAGGGCGCTGCTGCAACCCGATTTCACGGGTCAATACCGGCATCGACAGCATTTCCGGGTCAATCGATTCCTCGTCCAGTTGAAGGGTATCTTCCATTACAGTAGTCATCATCGGCTCCGAATATCTGGTTGATTTCGGATAGGCATTCAATTGTACCCGACATTTTCGAATATGGCGAACCCCCTGACTTGTATACTGGATATTCTGCTTGATTGTGAATACAATAGCGGGTACAGTTGTTAGCTGATATTACCGGGCGATTGCGCGGATAAACCGAGAAGGAGCAGGATAATGAGAAGGCAATTACAGGGAATTACAATGGGTCTGGTCGCGCTGGCGATGTCTTTCACCAGTTACGCCGACCATCACGAGGGTACGGACAAAACGGCAGGTCTGACCAAGGCCGTATGCGTGTTGATATCCACCGAAGGCAATAACGTGACCGGTAAAGTCACATTTACGCAGACGAAAGACGGCGTACTCATCGAAGCACACGTCAACGGCCTTAAACCCAACAGTAAACACGGTTTCCACATCCATGAATTCGGCGATATTTCCTCGTCTGACGGCAAATCAACCGGCGGCCACTTCAATCCCGCTGGACACGACCATGCCGGGCCTACGAGCGAAAAACGCCACGTCGGCGACCTCGGAAACCTCGAATCCGACGCGAATGGCCACGCCATGTACAAGCGCCTTGATAAGGTCGTACAGATTCACGGCGAGCACACGATTCTGAGCCGTGGAATCACCATCCATGCCGGCACGGACGATATGAAAAGCCAGCCCACTGGCGCTGCGGGTGCGCGACTTGCAGTCGGCGTCATCGGAATCGCCAAGACAGAATAGTCCGTAAAAGTAGAGCAAAACTACCGCGCTTTCGCCCGAAAACGGGCGAAAGCGCGGTTTTTTGTTGACAACTGTCCGGAAACGTGTTCTAATTTAACTGAAAAGTAATTCAGAGTACAAAAATTCAGTGTAAGGAGCACCGACATGGCCAAGGGGCTGACCAAACGGCAGGAAACCATTCTCCGATTCATCATTGAAAGTATTCGAGACGTGGGATACCCGCCTACCATCGCCGAAATCGGGCAAGAATTCGGAATCTCATCCACGAACGGGGTCAACGATCATCTCCTGGCTCTGGACAAGAAGGGCTATATCGAGCGCAGCTCAAAGGCGCGGGGGATTCATGTCACGCCAAAGGCCGCTGCGGGCCTGTATCAGCATGAATCAGCCATGGTTCCGTTGGTGGGCGAGGTCGCCGCCGGTAACCCGATTCTTGCCGAGGAGAACATCGAGAGCTATGTGGCGGTATCGAGTGAAATGGCGAATACGGGGTCGTACTGCCTGCGCATATGCGGGGACAGTATGATCGAGGACGGGATTCTGGACGGGGACGTGGTGGTGGTTGACCAAACCAGACTCCCTAAAAATGGGGAAGTCGTTGTTGCGCTGGTCGACGGCGACGCAACGGTCAAACACTTTTTTCCAAAGGGTGATCAGGTGGAACTGCATCCGGCGAATTCGTCGATGGAACCCATAAACGTCTCCATACACGATTTGCACATTCAGGGCGTGGTAGTAGGGCTGCAGCGGTCGTTTTAGACAAAAAAAGGGGCGCGGATCCGTCCACGCCCCTCTTATAAACCCACGCCGTAGCGCAAGTTATATACGGATTTATTACAACACGAACTTCGACAGCCTTGAAGCCACTTGCCGCACAACATCCTGAACCCTGTAGGTTCCTTTCTCGATACTCTCTTTAGCCTGCTGAACACGCTCATTGCGGACGTCGCTGGTGGTGGAAATCTCGTTGAGAACGCTGCTCGCTGCGGATGCATCTTCTGCCTCGGGGCTAAACTCGACACCGTCCGATGATGCAGAATATCCTGATTTTTCGGGCTCTTTCGCTTGGCCGGGGCCTTGTTTCGGGCCGGAGGGCTTGGGAACTGATCCGAATCCTTGTATACCAATCATAACAAACTCCCTTCGTCTCTCATCCTTGAGATTGGAAAACCAGCGTGTAACTGGTTTCTAGTTATGGACTTAACTCTGGTCCGAGGTCCTAGTCCCCGGGAGTTATGGGTCCGTTTTTTATTCTCTACGATCAGATCTATCGGCATATGAAGAGGAAACTTAACCCCGAAAAGGGGGTCATTTGAGGTCATTTTTGGGAGGAACAGGGGCGTTCAGGCGCTCTTTCGCGTGGGGATCGGTGCCGCCGAGTCGGATATGCTCGCGATAGCTGAGTTTTGCGGATTCGAAGTCCCCCACTTCGAAATAGGCGTCGCCGAGCACTTTGTGAACATCCTGACGGTAGGGAGCAACGTAGCGGGCTTCGAGGAGCAGTTCAAAGACCTCGTCCATCTTGTCTCCCCAGCGCAGGAAGATTTTGCCTTTGTTCACGAGAACCTCGGAGATGTAATACTGCGCATTGTAGTCGTTCGGGTCGATTTCGAGCGATTTACGAAATTCGGCCTCGGGCGTCGCCATTATGAGGTCCCCGTAGTACACCTTCAGCCCCTGAAGGTCCTGCATGTGTGCGGCATGGCGAAGGCGAATCGATTCCTCGACGGCAGCCCTTTCCGGTTCGTCTTCTGTGTGAACGATTTCGAGCGGACTTTGCCGATATTCTTCGAGCGCAACAAACAGATCCTTCGTGTTGCGAGAGTAGATCATCTTTGGCGCGAGGAACTCCGCCCAGGGCTGGTCGTCGGTCATCACTTCCGCGTCTTCGGTAAATGCTTCCAGATTTTCTTTGGTCATGAAGAACGTCGCCATCAATTCCGTCACGTCGCGGAGGTATACGTTGT
>DTSJ01000379.1 GCA_012965445.1 Candidatus Hydrogenedentota bacterium | reverse complement strand
AACTGGAGTTGACTGCCATGGATCAAGAGAAATTTTTCGGATGTGTCGGTGTTACGAATGGGGCGCGTATTCTGCGTTCCGAATCGCACTGCTCCCGGGTAGCGTCACGCGACGGGTTTACTCTTATCGAGCTGATGCTTGCAATGTCTATCCTGGTTGTTTTGCTGCTTGCATGGATGTCAGTTCTGCTTGAATCGTTCACATTGATTAGAGTGACGGACGGTCAGATCGCGAGTGTGAACGAAGCTCAGTTGGTCATGAACCAGATACGAGGCGCAAATCTGGATTCTGCAGACTTTCCCGCCAACGTGACGACGGCATTTCCGGCGGGTGAATTGGATCCGGCGCGCGCGACTCTTGCAAACGAGGTGGTGACGATCACGTATACAGATGCGAATGGGGTCGCAGACATAACAGCAAACCCGTTATTCGTAACGGTTTCCGTTCAGTATACCGGTCCCAATGGCAGACTTTTCACAGATACGCTCAGTGCAGTCTTGACGGATTTTTAGGGGCGGGGTCAATTGATGACGAACAAAAAGGGATTTACGCTGATCGAAACGATCATTGTTTTCGCAATTGTGATTGCGGTGGCGGCGATAGTATTAGTTATATTCACACAGAACTTCGATGCATGGCGGCTTGAAGAAGGATTGACGCAAACCAACTCTACGAAGCGCGTTGCGCAGGCCATGATTTATCGGGAGTTGGGTGACGCCGGATTGCAGGACGACGATCTCGTGGGCCTCGTTGGATTGGCTGTGCTCGATGCCGACGGAGTTGAGGTTGCGGCTGGCACACCTGGTACTTCGGTTGTGTTTCAACGTCCGCAGTTGCCCAATGTCAGTGATTTGCCAGCGGGCGAGGAAGATCAGAATGACGATGGCGTTGTTGACATTGTAGACGCGCTTTTGTTTTTTCCAGATACCTTGAATGGTTTGTTGTGGACGACTCCGATAACGATTCGACTTCGAAACGAGGATACTGACGGAGATCTCGTGCTCGATGTCGGCGAAGACGCTAACGGAAATGGAAGGTTGGACAGGGTTATCGAAAGGGTTCAGGACAACCAAACGAGGATCATCGCCAATGATGTGATTACACTGAATTTTACGCTTCAGAGCATTCAAAGCAGACTGCTCGATGTAGCGATAACAACCCAACGCCGTTTGGACGGTCCAGACGGAACTGCAGTGCAGGACACCCTCACCTTTTCATTGGCCCTAGTGAATTAGACGTGTACGTGTCCTGAATGAAGGAAGATACTGTTATGAAAAAACGCCAGCGCAATAATGAGGGTGTTGCACTAATCTCGGTACTGATCCTTGCTGTTTTTGTTGCGGTCATTGTGGGAGTAATGGCATCCCGGACAGTACAGGACAATACGCATACAATCAATTACGTTGCTGCGATTCGTGCTACGGAGGCATCCACTGCGGGTCTGGAACTGGGGTCGGATCAGGTGTTCGGTGCTTTTCCAGGGGGTACGTACCTGGAATTCAGCGAGTTTCTTGTCGATTCTACGGGACTCGAGCCAGGCCAGAGTTTTGAACCCCCCGACCTCGATCTTCCGATCCAACTTGGCGGCGGAGCTACAATTGAGAGTGTAACGGTGACGCGTTCTGCGAATGGTCAGGATTTTCTCATTGAGAGTACCGGTACATCCGGCGGAGTCAGTATCACCGCTGTATCTGGCGGCAGGGTCGGAGGCGAACCATTTCAGGGTTTCGGATATGCCGTATTGGCGAATAATATCAATTGCATTATGTGTCATGCTTGGTTTGACAATGTTGATCGAGTAAACAATACAGATTCCGACAATTATGGAACGTATGATCGGATCAAGATTGCATCGCTGGAGTCGCTGCTTGTGCGTGTTGGGTCAGCGGACTCGAATCTGGCTGGCACGTATTATACGCGTGGTGTGATCACGGACAAGTCGGGAAATCCGCTGTCTGATCTCGAAGACTCAGATGTGACCGGGCGTGAATTTGATGCAGACGGAAAACTGATCGAAGACTCGTTTGGGAACATGACCCCGCATGAGCTCGCACTTACCGGGACAGATGCACAGACGGGTCTATACGACTCGAATGGGTACCTGTACACTGATTATCCGGTGTGCCTGTCAGAATCACATTACCTTCATAGTCGCCGGTGTCGCGCAAAACCGTCGCTGC
>DTSJ01000378.1 GCA_012965445.1 Candidatus Hydrogenedentota bacterium | reverse complement strand
GATAGTCTGCCTCTACAGGCTGCGTAATAACCTGCCCCCCGCAAAGATCATGCAGATGCCGAACCATGCTGTGATAATTCGATGCCCCGTAATACTTGCCGACGTTGATGTTCATGTCGTTCGGATAAACCATCCCCGATTCAGTCGTCTTAAAGTCGCGAATCGACGCATCCAGACTCATCCGCAGCATCTCGGCGTAAAAAATTAGCTCGGTGATCTTGTCAATCACATGCGAAGCGCGGCTGATCCCGTTGTAGTCCGCCAAAAGCTGCGCGATACCCACCATCAACCGAGACTGCTCCACCATCGCGATCAAACCGCCAACGCGCTCCCACAGTCCAAGCGCATGCGCAATGGTGCCAGCATACTGATACTCCCCGCAAAGAAAAACCCGGTCCCAGGGAACGAACACATCATCGAACACGATAAACCCTTCAGGCATGCTTCGAGTGCCGCTGATAGGATAATCGAACGTACTCCGCCCGGGTTCAGCATAATCCCGGTTGATAATCTTCACCCCCGGAGTGTTCACGGGAACGGAAAATGCAACCGAGTAGTCCTCCTCGCCTTCGCTCATCGACTTCGTAGGCAGCACAATAAGTTCATGCACCAGCGACGCACCCGTAATATGCAGCTTGGCGCCCCGAACAACGATTCCGTCGTCTCGCCGTTCAACGACGTGTAAATAAAGATCAGGATCGTCCTGCTGCAAGGGATGCCGACTTCTGTCCCCCTTCGCATCAGTAATCACTTCCGCAATCCGCAGATCGTTGTCACGACAATGGTTGTACAAATTCTCCACGTTCTGCGCATACTCCGGTTTAATCTGTCCCAGCGTATCGCGCACGTTCAGTAGTGCGAATAGCCCGCTGATAGTTCCGCTGATGATACTCACGTGCCGCAGCAGCTCAACGCGTGTCTCCAATTGCTCCTTGTTCATCGGAATCTGAAACAGCCGATTGCCCACTTCGCCGTCCCCGGTCGTATAAGTCCGGAGCTCCCGACGGTCATCATAGTTATAGTCACGCGCCGCATACGCAATAGGCACTTCGAAGTTCGGGTCCGTCGTAACGTCCTCCACCTTACGTCCATCGATATAAAGCTCTCGGCCATCCCGCAAACTCTCGACATACTCTTCTGGTGTCTTCATAAATGTCCCGTCCAATCCTCTTCAAAACTATAGATTATGTCATACCAAAGCGTGAAACAATGGCGCAGCGCAATCATAGAGCTTACACAGCAAATGTCCGAAGATCAATGCCGCAACCGAGTGAAAACATCAGCCTACCCCTTCGCCAATTCCTCTATCGCCCGCTCAGTCACTGGCGAGTTCGGATGCCCCTCTCCCCGCAGATAATACATCGAAGTCGCAAGCAGGTGCGGACGATACGCAGCGTTCACCAGCGAGTAGTCCTCAAATATCGCCGCGGGCCACTTTATCTGATGATGCTCGCGCATTTTAAGAAATACAAAATGTATGATAATGTATGATAATGTCAATGTCAAAAATTTAATTTTTGCGATTTCTCAAACTTCAAATCATAGGAGTACGCCTGTTGAGCCGCATCATATCGGTTCGCAGAAACAGTCTGCAGAATCGTCTCCGTCGCTTTCCTCTCCGAACGCGGTAAATCAGCCAAATCAAACTCAGTAATCCGTACGTCCGTGTCCTTATTCCGGTCCATGAAATTGCGAAACTGCGACATCCATGCGATTCCCTGCAAAAGCAGGAGAAGACGTGTCCGCGGATGCTTGCTCGCGCCAAAAGCGTAGCGCATCGAATTGCTCGAAGTGACCGTATGCACTCCAGCAATCCCCGACTGTCGCATCATCAGTTCACCGGCAGCAAGATGAATCGCATCCCACACCGCCCCCGCCTTGCAGTCTCCAGCCTTCAGACGCTCCAAAGCCAGTCGGCTCGCACCTTCCAGCTGCCCCTCACGCATCGCGTCCAGCAGCTCCATCGTCACCGAACGATTGCTGTCCAATTCAGCCCAGTCGCCCGGAATTGAACCAATCGAATCTCCTGCAAGTACACGATTCCGTAGATATCCCTGGTCCTCGAACGCGTATGCATTCACCGTCTCGTTCCGTCCAAAATCCAGCAGACCAAGCATCAGCGACCTCAGCGTAGCCTCACCATGCTCCCACCCGATCTCCGCCAGAGCCCGATGCGCATGCGCAACAAAAATAATC
>DTSJ01000377.1 GCA_012965445.1 Candidatus Hydrogenedentota bacterium | reverse complement strand
GCGATGCGCGTCGCTACTTCGTCGTCGTCAATCATTTCGTGATGGATCCCGTTGAGCGCATTCGTCGCATCTATGACGTCACGTTGTCGACCCAATGAAATCCCCGGCGGACTTCCAACATAATGCACAGGATCGCCTTGAGATTGAAAATAAACGCCTTGGTGCTTACTGGGCAGGAATCCGGAATGCCATTGCCGCGCGGAAATGGGTTGCGGATTCCGTCCGCCTTTCGAAGTAAGGACTATGAAACCCGGTAGGTTCTCGCTTTCACTTCCAAGACCATACATTAACCACGCGCCGATACTTGGCTTGCCGGATATCGCCGTTCCAGTATTCATGAACGTATGCGCGGGATCGTGATTGATCTGGTCGGTCACCATCGAACGTATTATGCATATGTCATCCGCAATCTTCGCCGTGTGCGGAAGCACCGACGAAATCTCTTGGCCCGATTGGCCATGCTTCGCAAACGAAAAAAGAGGGCGCATACACTTCAATTGTTCACCTTGCAACTGCGCAATCTCTTCACCCTTGGTAAAGGATTTCGGCATGGGCTTCCCATGAAGTCGCTCCAGTGTCGGCTTATTATCGAACGTTTCCAAATGCGACGGTCCTCCCGACATGTACAAAAAGATAACGCGCTTGGCGCGAGGTGGCACGTGGACAGGATTGATGATGCCTCGCGATGGAATGTCGGCAATCGATTGCGCAGCCGCCGTCTCTGGGTTCAATAACGACGCAAGCGCCATCGAACCGATACCGCGGGCAGCTTGACCGAGAAATTCCCGACGCGTTGCCACCAGCATCTGTGCTTGCGATCGAATGTGTTGATACATTTTGTCCGTGGGGCAAGTCATTTTTTTAGTACCTGTACAACGTTTCGTGTAAGTTGAATAGCGTTCGACAAACGGAGCTCCACGCCGCCAACTCGACAGGGTCGATGCTGTCGGAAATCGTCGTCGCTCCGACGCCAAGAAAGTCAGATGCGGCGGACGGATCCAGGCGGAACTCGGCCACGTGCTTATTGTAAAGACGTATCAATATATCCGTTTCTTCTTTCGTGGGCATACGCGACAGCGCCTCTCGAAAGGCGAATTCAATCCGCGATTTCTTTGTAATTCCCGCTTCGATGATCACTCGCTCTGCAAAGACTCTTGCGGCTTCGACGAAGACCGGATCGTTCAACAATGTAAGTGCCTGCTGCGGCGAATTGGAGACGGGGCGTTCCGCAGTACATTCTTCTCGCGTTGGTGCATCAAATGCGAGTAGACTCGGATGGAGAAAAGTCCGTTGCCAATGAGTGTAGACTCCGCGCCGGTACAGATTTTCTCCAGAGTCCTGTTGGTACTTTCGGGTGGGGAAGTTCAACTCGCGATAGTACGCGGGTGGTTGATAAGGCATAACGCTCCGTCCGCCGATCTCAGGCACCAACAGACCGCTAATTTTCAAAACGTTGTCGCGCACCAATTCTGCATCCAGTCGAAGCCGTGATTGCTGTGCGAATTGACGATTATAGGGATCGATTTCCTTTAGTTCGTCGTCGGCCATAGAGGACTGACGGTACGTCGCCGACATCACCATTTGCTTGATTGCGCGTTTCACGTCCCAACCATGGTTCATGAAATCCACAGACAAATGGTCCAGGAGCTCTGGATGTTGAGGCCACTCACCCTGCGATCCCAAATCATCCAGAACTTTAGATATTCCCGTTCCGAAATAGAGTTTCCATAGGCGGTTGACAAATACTCTCGCTGTGAGCGGGTTTTCACTGCTTGTAAGCCAGTCCGCCAAATCTAGTCGTGTCGGCCGTTCGCTACCAGTGTCCAGGCGTCCGAGTACAGCCGGTATCGCAGGCTGGACAACTTCTCCCGAGTCGTCTTGCCAGTTACCACGAGCCAAGACCCGAATCATACGCGGCTCCGCCGATTCCGTTACAACCGAACTCAAAATTGTGCCTTCGATCTGCGATCGAGTCTCCTGAAGCGATTTTCGTCGTCCCTTCGCTGCTGGATCCAGTTCGGCTACTTGCTTATCGATTTCCTCGAGCTCCTCTTTTTCATACTCTGTTGGAATCGAAATGAAAGGAGGGAAAGGCGCTTCATTTCCTCCTTCGTCCTGTACTCCTTTTTCCTTTATATCTGACAAGTTTGACCTATCCATATGCTCCCTTTCCTAAATCTGATCCTTTATGATTAGAT
>DTSJ01000376.1 GCA_012965445.1 Candidatus Hydrogenedentota bacterium | reverse complement strand
GGAATAGCCTCGAAACCTAAATCGAATGCAGGCGAATCCTTGCGAAGTCGAAAGTCTCCCGTTTCTTTATCCACGATGAGCGGATCCACCTCGATCAGGTTGTTTTCGAGCACTAGATAGGGCCTCGCTTCTTTGTAGATTCCATCCCATTTACCGCCCCAGGAGACGTTGTTGCGGATAACGTTCCCTTCTGGCGCTTTGGGCGATCCTTCAAGAATCCTCGGCAACTCGGGGTATCGAGTGGAATACGGAGGCTTGTCGTATGCAATTCCCGATATTGTCCCCTTGGTCTTCTGCTCTTCCAGCCACTCATCAGCGTGGTAGGCCGCCCATCCCAACGCCCGGGCATCAACATGCAGCGCTGGTTCGCAATCCACGAACAGATTGTTGGCAACGAGGCAGTCCCGACCTCCCCCGATAAACGCCGCCCGTGTGACCTTGTAAAATACATTGCCCGTTATTTCAGCGGACGCAAACATATCATCCAGATAGATCCCTACACAGCCCTTTCCTTCGAAACCGTTAATGTGGTGGAGATAGTTGTTGCGGATGATATTGCCCCGCATAGTCCAGTTCCGCCCCGTGTAGATGGCACCAGCATCATTCGACTCATAAGAGACGCTGTGAATTTCATTGAATTCGATTAGGTGGTCGTTGCCGCCGAAGCCGATCGCCATGTGTGGGGCATCGTTAATTAAGTTATGACTCGCACGATTTCCGACTCCACTGAGTTGAACGGCGGACTGATACGTTCGCTTCGTCCGTGCATAGTGATGAATATGGTTGTTCTCCGCGAAATGGCCGCTCGCCTCCAGTGTAGTTCGGTCGCCGCCGGAAAGGCTGATTCCGCCGCTGCCTGTTCGCGTGATATCACAGCCGATAACGCCATGATTGCTGCCACCGGAAATCGATACTGCGTTCGTGCCGATATTTTGGATGGTGCATCCCATGATGCGGTTGCCAGTCCCTTCGGAAACGCGAATAGCGGTCTGCCGTGTTGCTTCGATGGCGATTCGCTCGAAGGTTATGTGAGATACATTGTCCATGATAATCGCGTTAGGCGTTAGAGAAATGATCGCTTCACATTCGGCGATCGGCTTTGGCGGCCAGAAATACAGCATCCTCGAATCCCTATCCAGATACCACTCGCCCGGAGTGTCGAGCTCCGCGAGTGCATTGTAGACGTAGTACCATTGCCCCTTGCGATATCCGTAGCCGTGGTAGGGTTCCGCAATGGTGATGATAGAGTTTTCGGTGTCAATCGACTCGATTTCCTGCCGCTGATCGGACCAGTCCCAGAACCAGTATCCATGTGCCCAGAGATCCGTTTCCTGCCCCCAGCGCGCAGCGCGATCACCTTCGTACTTGAATTTCCCAACCTTGCTGCCTTTGTTTCCATGGATCGCGTGACCATCCTCAACGACAGTATCCACAATGCGCGTAAAGCCTTCATTCGGCCAGCGGGACAACATCATGGGTTGGCCGTCGAAGAACAGTTCTAACCCTCCGCCAACAGGCGATCCGAAATCCGCAATCCCCAAGGCCTCTAAATCAGCGACGAACACCTGACCCCGCGCGCCTTCGTCCAGTCGATCAAGTATCGATGCATCACGAACCTTCTCGAAATTCGGTACCGCCTGCCCGCCCAACAGGCGTACGTTGTCCCCTTTCTTCGCCGCATACACAATTGGGGATTCGTCCGTACCCGAGTCGTCAATTCCCAATTTGAACGCTTCGCGAAGCGAATAATCGCCGCCGTGGATCGTAACCCGGATTTCACCCTTCGGAAGCCCTTTCGACGATTTCAAGAGTCCAATCGCCGTTCGCGCTCCATCCAGCGTCGCAAAGGGACCGTCCGTTTTCGCTCGGTTCGGACGTGCAGACGTACCTGACCAATCATCGTTCCCAGATGTCGAGACGTGAAACTCCGTCGCGGTCGCGAACAACGATACGAAAACCGATAGAACGCTCACCCATATAAAATGAGCAGCTGAATGAGACATAGCATCTTCCTAACAGTAAAAGCGAAGTGAAAAGTCATCTTAACAGGAAGACACCCTTCGGATATACTCCTTCGCTCACGTCCCTGCCCCATTCGATTTCGCTAGATACGCCGCGTATAATAGGCCGAAATTGCTTAAAAAACATACGAGTTCGGAGAGTATCGAATGGAAATCTGGAAAGACACCAACATCGCTTT
>DTSJ01000375.1 GCA_012965445.1 Candidatus Hydrogenedentota bacterium | reverse complement strand
CGCCATTTCGAGTCGCCTCAGAGCCTTCCATCGGGGAAAATCGGGGTTGTGGGAAACGAGAGGGTCGGAATTGTAAGTTGTTTTAAGATATTGACTTACAAAAGTAAATTGTTGACAGTTTTACTGCCCGGTGATGGCCTGAAAGTTGCCCGTGTGGATTTGGCAGATTGCGATTCCCAGGGCGTCGGCGGCATCGTCTGGCTTGGGGAGGGCATCGAGGTTCAGCAGGATTTTGACCATTTCCTGGATCTGTTTTTTGTCGGCCTTGCCGTAGCCTGCAACAGCACTCTTCATTTCGCGGGGGCTGAATTCGCCTATGGGGAGGCCGGACTGGGCTGCGGCGAGGGCGATCACGCCGCGCGCCTGGGCCACAGTGATACCTGTAGTGACGTTTTTTGTGAAAAAGAGCTCTTCAATCGCGACGGCCTGCGGTGCGTGTATTCTGATCAGATCGACGACTTCGTCGTAGATGGACTGGAGACGGACTGCGAAATGGTCTTCAGGCGGCGTTGTGATCACCCCGTGGGCTATATGGATGAGCTTGTTCCCCTTGCCTTCGACGACACCGTAGCCTGTGGTCGCCGTGCCAGGATCGAAACCAAGAACGCGCATCTAAATCCCCTCTTCCCGCGATGCCAATTCCACCATATCGGGGTACGAAGTATTCGTCAGTTTTTCTTTTGGTTACTTTTTTTTCTCAAAAAGAAACGTAACGGCATTTCAAGGAGGAAGCTATTCCGCCATGATCTCCGCCATGACTTCCTCAGAAATATCAAAGTTCGAATACACCTGCTGCACATCGTCGTTGTCTTCGAGTACATCGATGAGGCGCATCACCTGGTGCGCCTCGGAAGCTGAAACCTCCAGCGTGGTTTTCGGGAGCATCGTCAGTTTCGCTTCTTCAGGCTTTAATCCTTCCGCTTCCAGGCCTTCTACGACCACGTGCAGATCACCGGGGTCGGTCGTAATCTGGTAGACATCGCCTTCGGTGTTCACGTCTTCCGCGCCTGCTTCGATGGCTTTATCAAATATTTCGTCTTCCGAGCAGGCGTCTTTGGGAATCACAATGAATCCCTTGTTTTCGAAGTTCCACGTGACCGCGCCGTTCTCCGCCATGCTGCCGCCGTTTTTACCGAGCGCATAGCGAATATCTGCGACTGTCCGGTTTTTATTATCAGTCAGTGTATCGACGATTACCGCGACACCGCCTGCGCCGTAGGCTTCATAGCGCATCTCTTCGTAGTTTACGCCTTCCGTAGTGCCGGTACCCTTTTTGATCGCGGTTTCAATCTTGTCTTTCGGCAGGTTTGCTGCGCGACATGCCAGTAGGACGGTGCGCAGACGCGGATTCATGTCCGGATCGCCGCCGCCAGCCTTGGCAGCTACCGCAATTTCCTTGGCGAGTTTCGAGAATATTTTTCCGCGTTTGGCGTCCAGGGCGCCTTTTTTGCGTTTGATAGTGCTCCACTTGGAATGACCTGACATTAACCATATACCTTTCGCTGAAATTGCTGCGGGACGTCGACCTGTTTGATGACCATAGTATATCAATTGATGGGGTTTTGTGGCAATAGAAGGGATTAAACGGGCAGAATTCGGTCTTGATTCGGAACGGATGTGTTGGCATGATGCTGGCTGTCGACAAACGGTCAGGAGATGCATTTTTGAAACTGGTATCGCTGAATATATCGGATCTCACCAAGGTTGAATATCGCGGACAGACGGTCGGCACGGGGATTTTCAAGAAACCGGTAGACCATGCCGTTCGCGCGACGCGGCTTACTCTGAAAGGGGATCGGCAGGTCGATCTGCGGTATCACGGCGGGGAACACAAGGCGATCTACGTGTATCCTTCGGAACACTACGAGACGTGGGCGACGGAACTGGACCGCGACGACCTTGAACCAGGATGCTTCGGGGAGAATTTCACGACAGAAGGGCTGCGTGAGACGGATGTTCATATCGGCGACCAGTTTCGGATCGGCGAGGCACTTGTAGAGGTCACGCAGCCGCGTGTCCCCTGCTTCAAACTCGGAATTGCGATGGGCGATCCGCGTTTCGTCCGGTTTTTTCTCGAGAGCGAGCGTTCGGGATTCTACCTGCGGGCGCTGGAGGAGGGCGACGTGAAAGCTGGAGACTCAATCGAGCGGACGTTCACACACCCCGAAGCAGTAACCATCCAATATATTCATCATCTCTAACACCGATCGCTCCAAACC
>DTSJ01000374.1 GCA_012965445.1 Candidatus Hydrogenedentota bacterium | reverse complement strand
CGGGTGACACGGGTATCTTCGCAGGCCAGCACGTCAACCTCCTTCAAGATGCGTATCGCGTGAAAGCTCATGTCTTCCAGATTGCCGATTGGCGTCGCAACTAAATAAAGTGTTCCCAACAGGTCTCTCCCCCAATTTCTGCATAGTGTCGTTGCATGGTTTGGCAGTCGGATTGTCGGCATGATACACTTTTTGGCTTAGTCATTCAGTAATTGAGTCTTCGCAGCCGACCCGAAATCAATTTCGGATACCCATGACGAACAAAGAAGTAATTGGCATCCTCGATCAAATCGCGCTCCTTCTGGATCTATCTGGAGAGAGCGGATTCAAGAGTCGCGCTTACACGCAGGCGGCCCGGCAGATAGAGCGTTTTGAGGAGTCTGTCTCGATTTTGGTGGAAGAGGATCGACTGCGGGAGATTAAAGGCGTGGGGGACGCGCTGGAACAGAAAATTACGGAGTTCGTAACCACTGGTTCGCTTGCTTACTATGAGAATCTTAAGAGCCAGTTTCCGGATTCTCTCTTCGCGTTGTTCACGATTCCGGGACTGGGTCCGAAGCGAATCAAACAGGTCTACGATGAACTGAACATCCAATCGCTGGATGCGCTGGAAGCGGCGTGTACCGATGGAAGCCTGGGAACTCTGAAAGGTTTTGGTCCGAAGATGATGGACAAACTGGTTCGGGGAGTCGCGTTTGCCAAGGAGCATCAGGGCGAGAATTATTATGACAAGGCCTACGCGGAAGCACGGCGTCTTGTCAATATACTCTCGGAGGAATCGACAGTCGTGCGTATCGAAATCGCGGGGAGCCTTCGAAGATGCAAGGAGGTGGTGAAGGACGTCGACATCATTGCATCGAGTACTGATCCTTCGGCGGTGATGGCGCGTTTCGTTGAGGATGAATACGTGGTAGAGGTGGTTGGGCACGGTGAGACGAAATCGAGCGTCGTGCTTCGATCGGGTATCGGCGCGGATCTGCGGGTGGTGTCGGACGAGCAGTTTCCGTATGCGCTTGCGCATTTTACCGGCAGCAAAGAGCACAATGTTGTCATGCGCCGACGTGCGAAGGAGCGCGGTCTGAAATTGAATGAGTATGGTTTGTTCGACGGCGAGGAGAATTGGGTTTGCATGGATGAGACGGAAATCTACTCCAAGCTGGAGCTTCCGTATATACAGCCGGAACTTCGCGAGGATTGCGGTGAGTTTGGGTTGGAGGCAACGCCGGAGCTGATCGAGCTTGAGCACCTGCGCGGCGTGATTCATTGTCATTCGATCTACAGTGACGGGCGGAATTCGGTACGCGAGATGGCGACGACTGCTCAGGAATTGGGTTACAAGTATCTCACAATGACGGACCACAGCCAGTCCGCCGGGTATGCTGGAGGTTTACAGCCATACAGGGTTGAACAGCAGCAGAAGGAAATCGACGCACTAAATGAGGAGCTGGACGGATTTCGGGTAATCAAAGGCATCGAGTCGGATATTCGTGCGGATGGATCGCTGGATTATGATGAGGATGTGTTGAAGACGTTTGAAGTGATCGTGGTGTCGGTGCATTCGAATCTGGACATGACCGAAGATGAAGCGACGACGCGGGTGGTGAAGGCGGTCGAGAATCCGTATACGCGAATTTTGGGCCATCCTACGGGTCGTCTTCTGATTACGCGCAAGGGTTATGATTTGAATTACGAGAAGCTCTTCGACGCGTGCGTTGCGAACAACGTTGCCATTGAAATTAATGCGAACTGCAAACGTCTCGATCTGGATTGGCGCTATGTGCGTCAGGCGCGGGACAAGGGGGTCAAGCTGTGCCTGAGCCCGGACGCGCACAGTACAGGTGCGATCGATTTCGTTCGATATGGTGTCGGTATCGCCCGTAAGGGGTGGTTGAAGCCGGAGGACGTTTTGAACACGCTTGGGACTGATGACTTTCTCGCGTGGTGTGCGCGATAGACGAACATGGCGAAGTTTAAATTGACGATAGGCGCGAATCGTGAGCGGGCGAAGGAGGTTTTCGACCTGCTCGACGCGGAGTATCCTGGCGCGGAATGTTCGCTCGACCACTCGAATCCACTTGAGTTGATGGTCGCAACTATTTTGTCGGCGCAGTGTACGGATGTGCGTGTGAACAAAGTTACGCCTGCCCTGTTTAAGGCGTATCGGACGGCGCAGGATTACGCAGATACGCCAATTGAAGACCTGAAAAAATACATTCAGACCG
>DTSJ01000373.1 GCA_012965445.1 Candidatus Hydrogenedentota bacterium | reverse complement strand
TCCCCTTGCCCTCCCGGTCCTCGCGCCCAACGACTTTGTGCCCCGCATCTCCTAAAAACACATCGTCTTCCAGAACCGCAATAGAAGTTATAAATGGATGTGATCCCCGAGGCTCCCAGACGGCTTCAACAGTACCCTCTGCATTCATCACTTCCACATGATCTGAATATCCAACGAAAATCGTGCCGTCGGGCGTCACTGTCATGCACTTCGGCTTACCGTCTACTGCAATACGGTTTACCTCCCGATCACCCTTGCCAAATACAACGATCTCGTTCGCGCCGGCAATATAAATCCTGCCGTCTGCTCCTATACTCATCGCCTGCGGACTATCAAGCTTCGGGTCAAGAAAACCTGTTTCATCGTAAGCGGTCTCAACATTATCCACGTCACGATAGCTCGCGATCTGGTACTGAAAAGCAGGAGCAGGCTCTTGAAAGCCGGATTCACCTAGAAGCATAAAATAAGTGACAGCAATTGCCCCCATAATGATACCCACTATCCAGGGATGTTTAGATGTTCTTACCGACTCTTTCAAAATGACCGCTTCCTAAATTGTCCGTCTATCCGTTTACGCCGACTTCCAAGCATATCAAATTTTCCATATCACGCAGCAGCATACGCGAACCTGCTAGAGCTATCGGGCCCCAGGGATCATGCCCATGCAGCACCTCCGCCTGTCCAAGTTGAATATATCCTTCCGTACTCGCTTCAAGCATCGTCAACACGCCATGATCGTCCAGTATGTAAAACTTGTCATCCGCCTTTATAAAAGGCCCAAGTCCAAATCGATTGTCGCTGCCGCTCGACCATTTCAACGTTCCGTCCGGTTTGTAGGCGACAAACTGAAGCTTCAACGAGCCTGCATTCTTCGGCAGAATTCCATATATCAGACCATCCGTAAACATTGGCGTCTGCTGTTCAAGCGACAAACCTTCACCCGTTGCCTGTGAATACTCCACCTCTGCCGAATAGACGCCGTTGTCCTCGACAATTTTAAGCATCAAATTGCCCTTGTCATATCCGTAGGTCACCATTATGTGATCGTCGCCGACAGGTATCGGAGATGGAGAAACTACACTCGCAATTTTTGGCGCATCCCACAGAACCTTCCCCATATCCTCCGTTTCAGCAGAC
Source organism: Candidatus Hydrogenedentota bacterium (assembly GCA_012965445.1). The sequence continues at coordinate 1,090 of DTSJ01000373.1, read as the reverse complement.
ACACCCACTATTCCACCAAGCGCAGAATAGACGTACATTTTCTTCCCAAGCAGTGTCATCGGAATAATCGAAGCATGAGACATGGCCCAGCCACGCGGATTCGGAACCGTCCAAAGCACTTCGCCTGTCTCGCAGCTTACCGACATCATCAATACGTCCGTACCGGCTGGCGCCAATATTACATTGCCATCGTCAATCAACGGACACTGTGCCGCATACCACGCTGGCTCATCCGTACCGTAATCCGTTTGAAGATCGATGCCCCAGCGATAATCGCCCGACTCAGTGTCCAAGCATACAACATGGCATTTCGGACCAACTGTAACAATATAATCCTCCGTCACCGCAGGAATTGATCGCGACATGCCGTGATTTTTCTTGATCTTCACTTTGTAAGAGCGCCGCCAAATTTCAGAGCCGTCTGCCAGCGAAAATGACCTGAGAATATCCTTACGCTCTACAGTGTCGTAGTCCAGAAGATATACCACTCCGTTCAGCACCGAAGGAGCCGCATAACCTTTCCCTATATCTACAGACCATAGAATCTCAGGGCCGTCTGCTCCCCACGAATCCGCCAATGGTGGTCCCGCTGCGACAACATTGTCAAAAGTTGGCCCTCTGAAACTTGGCCAATTCCCCGGAAGATCCGAGGGCAGTCCGCCCATCGACTCAAAAACGCCTGTCAAATTAACTTTGGGAGGTACTGCGGTCGCCCCTGTCGGTTTGGCATCGTAGCCGGGTAATTCTGCTGCGAGCAGGCGGGTAGGATCGAAGTTTAGCCAATAAAAGAGCGATACAACGGACGCAATCGTACATACGACCAGCAACATGACCGACGTTACGTAGCTGGCCCAACGATTCTCATCCAATTCATCCAATTTCGCTCTTAAATCCATATTGTCCCGTTGACCCTGTATTTATTACAGTATAACGATTGAAGGAACCCTAATCATATACTCTTTTGAGTCTCCATTCCAATACCGCCCATCCAGACCCGGAGTATCTGACCAGTGTATATTCGGGCCCAACTCACCGATCACTAAAACATCGGTAAATGCCCCAGAATTCCACATATTTCTGGAAATTCACT
>DTSJ01000372.1 GCA_012965445.1 Candidatus Hydrogenedentota bacterium | reverse complement strand
CATCGTCGCAGGAATCACCATAGTTTAGCCGGATATGCGCATCCTGTGCAATAACGCCTGTTTCGTTTAATGTGCTTAGGGTGTATCCTTTGAGTAGCCCTGTGGATACGCCCAAGCGCAAGCTTGACAATACCCCAAGCCCTTCGTCAAAAGCAAGAAGGCGGGCATTTCGGGCGAGGGCGAGGGCACGTTCGATTCGGTCTTCGATCTGTACGGAATCGGTGTCGAGGATCTGTTTTCTCGTGTCCTTTTCCTGCTGTACCATCTGCTCGATCGTCTGGGTAAAGTGGTAGAGGGTTTCCATTTCCGATTGGCCAAGGGTGTGGACGCTTGCAAAGTGGAAGAAGTCGCCGATGGCTGAGCCGTATTCTGAATATTCGGGTCGGACCAAGCATGCATTTGGGCCTTGCGGAATGGTTTTCATGGATTTCGACATCTCGTTGTTCATTGTCAGTGCGGGCAGGTGGAGTACCGCGCTGAACTGGAGGCCGGTTCCGGTGTTCGTGAGGTGCGAGGTAAGGTAGCCGTGTTTGGAATCGAAGGCGAAATCCAGAATGCCGGCAAGTGTATCATCGGTGAGGGACGTGGAGTTCCAGATATCCTGTAGCTGTTGCCCGGAGGCGAGGCTCACGAGCGCGAGATGATCGGAGTCGTTTATGCTAAGACTGAAGGATTGGTCTTCTCTGATGTAGATGCCTCTTGGGCCTTCGGACTCGATAAGCTTCTTGGAGATGAGCCGGCGTTCGTGCAGGACGTGCGCCTCGGTTTCGTCGATATCGGGCAGCGTGTAGTAGTGACCGTCTGCCATGAAATTCATGCTTTCGAGTACAGCGAGTACGCTCGCTTCGATGGTCTTTTTCTTTTCGGGGGTACATTGTCCTGGAAAAGGATAGTCGGCGAGGTTGCGCAGGAGTCGGCATTGTGTACTCAGCACGATATCTGCATTGGGACCTTCGGCATCCAGCCACTGGGCTGTACTTTGCAGCATGGATTCGATCATGATGATTCGCTGCCGTGAAATGCGGTGCTGAGTCCAGCTTCGAGCTGTTTGATTTCGTCGCGGAGAACAGCGGCTTCTTCGTATCGTTCTGTACCCAGGGAAGTTTTCAGTAGTGCGCGTTTGGTTTGGAGGTCGGCGCGGGTTTTTGCACGTAGATTATCCTGGCGCGGTATTTTTCCCGTGTGGGTGATGCCTTCGTGTATGTCTTCGAGGACGGAATCGATTTGGGTGGAGAAGGTTTCGTAGCATTGGCTGCATCCGACTTCTCCGTTGTCAATGATGGACTGTAGATTGGTGTTGCATGCACTGCAGCCCATGACTCGGTAGTGGGAGGTCGCACCGCGCGCGGCTTCTTTTTCCCTGCGAATAAAGGGGGAAGGTTTCGTGAATTCGAATCCGGCGTCCTGGTTGTTTTGCTTCTGATCGAGACACTCGCGGCACAGGTGTTGGTCGATTACTTCGCCGTCTACGACCTCTGCGTAGCGGATGGAAGCGAAATTTTTATGGCAGTTTTGACAATGCATGGTGTCCCCTTGATGACATGGCTTATCACTACAGTTATTATAGCACTGGATCGGGAACGAGTCTATCCAGGCGCTCGATTTTCGAGGTTATCTGTTGACAAATACTTAGCCTTTTTTTGGTTTAATCAGACTTTGTTGGGGATAGATTACACGTGGACAGAGTTAGTGGGTATTGTATGAGGGTCGTCGGATCGTTCACACTGTTGCCAGTCTGTCGATGTCATAATTAAATGGGAGAAAAAGCGTTGGGAAAGAAGAGTAAGCGAATCGATACTTCGGCTGAACAGGAGGGGCTGACGGACAATCCTTTTGTGTCCCTGGGCGACATGATTTCGGGTGAGGAACTGCCCGATGGTGTGCCCGCGCCTGAGCTGGTAAAGGCGGAGATTTTGTACAAGAGGCAGCATCCTTATTCTGTGGGACGAACGCGTAAAGGGGGGTGGCCTGTGAGTAAGGAGAGGCGTGCTGCGGGAAAGGTGGTCACATTGGTTGGGCACGTCTCCGGGGATACCAAGGCGTTGCTGAAGGAGCTGCAAAAAGCGCTTGGTGCGGGGGGGAAGATCGATGGGGATGCGATTCAACTTCAGGGAGACCATGTGGAAACGGTACTGCAATTCTTGGATGAAGCGTTTCGAAATTGAAACGAGAGTATGCTACTCGGGACGCGCTACGAACGTATGGCTACGGGTCTTGTTATCGAAAAAGACATTTTGTTACGTTAGGTACTGATTGATTAAAATTTCTGAACAAACGAGGAATCACTCCATCATGCTGCAATCCGTCCGTGAACTGATCGACCGACACGCTCCGCTTCTTGCCATTTTTCTGGCTGTAGTTTTGAGTTTTCATTCGCTTGCTGCCCCTCTAGAAGCTGGGGTTGCCGTGACGAACATTACGCCGGATGTGAAGAAACACCCGACTCCGCTCGGCGGGTACGGCGAGCGGCAAAACGCGCCGGCGGTCGGAGTTCACGACTACACACTCGCGAAAGCCCTCGTTCTCAAGCAGGGGGATTCAAAGTTCGCGCTTGTCACACTCGACCTGCTTGGCGTGCCGCGATCACTGCGCGACGAGATTGTCAAGCGACTTGAGGGAACGGGTATCGGTTCGGATAACCTTCTTTTGTCCGCCAGCCACAGCCACGCCTCGGTTGAAATGAATGCGATGAACAGCCGCAACGTGTTCGACAACAAGGCCATCGGGATCTACGACGAGTATCTTATGATGTTCACCGCGGATCGGATTGCTATAGCCGTCATCAACGCGAACCGATCTTTTGAGCCCGTCAGCGTTGGAAGCGCGTCTACGATTATAAAGGGTATGAACGCGAACCGTCGAGGAAATGTGCATACGGACGAGGAGATGGTCATCCTCCGGCTAGACGATGCAGAAGGAAATGTGAAAGTCGTATTCATCAATTATGCGGCACACCCGACGTTTATGAATGAGAAAACGATGGTCGTCTCGGCGGGATGGCCGGGCTATCTGCAGCGCGAAATCGAAGGCATGTTGGGCGACGGCGTTGTCTGTATGTACTCGAACGGCGCGCAGGGGGATTTGCGACCAAATGGCGTGATGGGGCCGAGCGAATTCGCGAAAGCGGAAACGTATGGGAGGAAGCTGGCTGTGCGAGCGCTCAAAATCGTGCCTCTGATCAAAACCGAATCCGAGGTAGAACTAAGATTTGCCATGCACACTCTTGAACTTCCTGATCGTACTCCTCCGAAAGCGCTGCTAGATGCCGCGGGACCTGAATATGGACTCAATGCAGAAAACATAAAGTATCTCATTGAGGCTCTCGTACCCGAGAGTTCCTATATCTCGACGCTTCGATTGGGAGACTTCACAGCGGTATCTGTCCCAGGTGAAATGACCACGATTCTTGGACTGGAGGTGAAGAGTACGCTCAAGCAATCGGGCGCAAAACATCCGATCATTGTGGGACTTGGAAACGAGTGGATCAGCTACATCCTGAACCCCGAAGAATACTATCAGGGCGGTTACGAACCGGGGGTTTCTTTCTACGGAGATCAGCTTGGGCCTGTGATTGTGAAACAAATGATTGCGGCGGGCAGGAAAATTCTGAAGTAACCCGATTTGTCAGTAGGACCGCCGGCAAGAACAGCTGAGGATTATCCTCTGTCGCTTTTGTAATTGCTATTATCTTGTTAGAACGTGACTTCGAAGCGGAGGCCCAGTGCGAACGCATCGTCCTTGTGGCTTCCGCCTGAATTGAGGATGTACAGCAGGTCTGGTTTGATGCTCATCCATCCTGTTGGTTGTAGTTTGTAGTACAGCTCGATGGCCGTTTCACTATTTTCATCGAAACCTGCTTCATGGCTGAGATCAACATGAAAAATGCCGAAACCGATGAAGTCGTTTTCGTTGTACAGCACCTGCCCTGCATACCGGATGCCCGCGCCATAGTAATTCTCTGCTTCGACGACATCGCCGGGGGACAATCCGAACTGAGCAAAGACTCCCAATCCTTTCTCGTCTTCCTTCGAAAGGGACTGGTCCCACGTCAGATAGAACCCGTCGGTCCCGTCTTCGTTTCCGGTCCCGTCGAATCGTTCGAAGTTGTCCCCGTTGTACCAGTAGCCGAGTCGCAGGTGACCGGGTTTAGTGCCCAAGGAATAGTGCAGCGCTGGTTCGATCATTGCCATCGGCCCGTACAGGTTGTTCGCGGTGTTGCCAGTCGAGCGGCTTCCGTTATTGCGGCCTTGGTATATACCGATGTTGACGGTGACGCGTTCTGATTTTTCGATTCCCAGTACGACACCCCAGTCTTGGTCAGGGTAGGTGACAAGGGGGATGCTGGGTGAGAAGCCCGGGGAGGAGTTGATGAATTCGCCGCCGTAGTCTACGAAGGCGAAGTCTTCGTTGGATTCCATCTTGCCAAATTTGAGCCAGAGTGAGTCGTCGGCGAAGGAGTGTTTGTACCAGATTTCTGAAAGCTGGTCGTAGTTGTCCGCGTCAATATTTGAGAGCGTCTGGAAATCGCCGACATAGTCTTCGGTGATACCCGCGCCGTGCTGAAACTGGTAGTGCGCAAAGAACTCTCCATTGTCCCACCAACCAGCTTCGGAGGTATCAAGACCAATCGTCAGGCTAAGATCCTGTCTGTATTGGCCTCCGGTTTTGATGCCTCCGGTTGTGTTTTGGAAGGCTTCGGCGGTGTACATCAATTCGAAACTGATCCCGTGTTCTTGGGCTTTGGTACGCAGCCCTCCCCAATCGCCGAGGAGCGTCTCGCGATCAGTCCAGGACTGGGCCTGCACGATGGAGGTGATGAAGAGTGCCGCAGTATAAAGGTCCGAATCATCGCTTTTTCCTTATTTTATGGGGTATAGGGGCCTGTTTAACATAGAGTACAACTTTAAGAATAGACTATATAAGTTAATCTAAGTTAATAATATGATCTAAGGTGATGGTATTAGTCATGAGAAAAGATTTCGGCTGACCCTAACAGAACGACCTTAATGTTGATCGAGCGGGCGTTTTACTTAAGGGGAATGGCGAGTCGAGAGTCTCGGCATTACTTAGAGTTGTTTTCGGAAATGTTGCCAGTCGAATGTTTATGGTCGTCGGGATGGGCGGTGGGAGGCATGCAGGGGATTTGGCTGCAGCCGTTCCGAAAACGCGAAGGGGGCTTCCGCGGCTGAGGCGCCGGTTTCTATAGTGTTTTCAGATACTCGAGTACGGAAATTTTTTCGTCGTCTTCCAATTCATCATCGGGAAAGGGATGCCCCTGATTGCTGCTGCCTACGACGGAGGTATCGTAGTATAGGCGGCGCTCGCGATCAGTATTTGTAGTTGGTACGGCATAGAACGATTCTACCTCAAGACCTATCTTTTCGTTGTCATATCCGTTGTCTGATCGTTTCCAGACATCCGGCCTTTCGTCGATATTGAACACATGGTATAGCGTTGGTACTGAGCCGTTGTGGAAGTACGGAGCGGATGCCCAGATCCCGTCCAGAGGCTGAGCAAGGTATCCTTTGGACTCGAGTAACACCGGGTGCTCGCCGTAGTATTGCAGCCAGCCCGCGTTGGTGGCCTCGCGATCCTTCAGATATATCGATTCCAGTCGACGAGGATCAGTCCCTATTTTCTTTATTTTGATGACCTTATTTGGAAAGGTCGGGTTCTCTCCGTACGTGCCGTGGCATTCTGAACAGACCCGATTGAACGCAATTTCGCCCTTTTTGGCAAGAGCGGCATCTATTTCGTAGGGATATTTTGGGGGTTCCAGTTTGTCGAGGTATTCGCGGATATGCACGAAATTTTCTTCAAAGGAGTAGAATTTTTCGAGCGAATGAAAGGGTGAAAAAGCGAAGGGCATGAGCTGGCGGGGAGTCTTGGGCGCAAAGGCATCTGCGTAGATCATGTCTTTTTTCTTGAAGTTCCACCACGCCGGGGGATTCATATCGTGATGGAGAAGCTCTTCCGGGTGCTGGGTATACAATTTACCCCGCTTCGCATCGCGCAGACCGGCAAAGACCGCCGCGAAAACTACGGCGTTGGTTGTGCCGCGATGGATGCTCAGGGGTGTCTTGAAGGGCGCCATGGCATCGGGAACTTTATCTGGATCCTTTCCCTGGTCGAGCGCGGTCAGTTTTCGAATGTCTGTTGCCAGGGTCGTTAAATCGATATGCGCGTTTCCCGCGCCTGGAATCGTCACTCCTCCAACTTCTCCGCCATGACAAGAGAAACAATTGGTGACCAGATTGCCTTTTCCATCTGGAAGATATCCCAACGGAAGCCCGGTAGAATCGTCCAGCCGCTTTGCCCAGCCGTATCGATCGAAAATCATGTCCCGGCGCTGGTCAGGTGTTGCGTCTGCCGCGATCAATTTAGAAGGGGCATCCCAGACTTTCCATAGACGCTCCAGATCTTTCTCTTTCATAATCGGAGCCGCCATGGGCGTGTTCATCAGAATATTGTAGCCCTTGTCGGGATCGGGGGTCAGGCCCATATTCAGAGGGTCTACCAATTCTGCGCTATAAATCTTGGCAGGTATCACCATGCAGGACAGAACCAGAATTCCTAGTACGATGCAGGGGAGTGAAAAAAATATGGTGAAAGGAACAGTTTTCATAGGTTTCAAGCCTTTGCTGTTATAGGGACTCGTCGAACTATCACAAGAACAATTGTAACAGAATGTATTGCTTTGGCAAGACGAAGTTTTCTCCATATCTATTGAGGCGGTGTATTTCTAGCCCTAAATCTTTCCGAACGGTATCGCGCGATCATCGTAGTACTCGGGAACTAATGGATCAACTACATTCTTGGCCCGGAAGAGTGACCTGCCCCCAATTATGGTCCACTTGTTAAGTTAGTATCATGGTCATATTTTCTAGGTTCCTGAGCTCTTCTTTGTGCTGGTTAGTTTGATTAATCAGGGTCTCAGGTGCTGGTGGCCGATAGTTCAGTGAACTGTGTGGTCGCACCGTGTTGTATTCTCTTCGCCAGCGTTCTATGAGCACTTTTGTTTCGAGTAAGGTATCAAAGATTTCTCCGTTTAACAACTCGTCTCGTAGTCTTCCGTTGAATGATTCTATGTAGCCGTTTTCCCAGGGATTGCCTGGTTCTATATATGCAGTCTGAACACCTACTCTTGCAAGCCAATCTCGCACGGCCTGAGCTGTGAACTCTGCTCCATTGTCTGAGCGGATGTAATCAGGTGTACCTCGATGCACGAACAACTCCGAGAGCCAATCCAGTACACGTTGATGATTCATTCTTCGCTCCACATCTATCGCAAGACATTCGCGGGTGTATTCATCGATGACCGCCAGCATTCGGACAGGACGGCCATCGTGTGTCCGCGTCATGACGAAATCATAGCTCCATACATGGTTCTTATGGGATGCTCGCAATCGCACATACGAACCATCATTGAACCACAGCCGTCGTCGTTTGGGCTGTTTGTACGGTACTTTGAGGCCTTCACGACGCCATAGGCGTGCAACACGTTTATGGTTCACCTTCCATCCTTCCCGGCGCAGTAGTGCAGTTACGCGACGATATCCATATCTTCCGTATTGAGTCGCCAGTTCAATAATTCTCTTAACCAGAAGCGGTTTATCGTCGGGAACATAGGACGGACGACGTTGGGTTGAACGAGGTTGCCCAAGCACCTTACAGGCACGTCGTTCCGAAACTCGGTTATAGCCCAGTTGTGCGCGTACATGCTCAACAGCACGTCTACGCTTCACCGGGCCCAGAAGTTTCCCGAGGCGGCTTCCTTCAAGATGTCGTTGTCCAGAGCCATATCCGCCACCAGCTTCTTGAGACGGACATTTTCTTTCTCAAGCTCTTTGAGTCTTTTGGCTTGGTCAATCTTTAATCCACCGTACTCCCTGCGCCAACGGTAGTAGGTCTGCTCGGTGACCCCTATCTGCTTGCACACCAGCGGCATCGCCCTACCCTTAGCCAGTGCCACCTCCGCTTCGCGCAGCTTCCCAATTATCTCTTCTGAGGTAAATTGTTTTCTAGGCATTATTGCCTCCCTTTTCCGAGACAGAATCTACCAGTATACTAACAGTAGAGCCTGGTCTCGGTTTAGGGGGCTAGGTCATTACGCCGTTGGAAATTTTCGACGCATCGGGGAACATCAACCGCTGCTATGTTCGTTCGGGCAGATACTACATCACTTACCCGTCCCGATCGCGCTTTCTTCGGCCCGACCACGC
>DTSJ01000371.1 GCA_012965445.1 Candidatus Hydrogenedentota bacterium | reverse complement strand
ATAGTATGCGCACTCGATCGTGTGTTGCTGCGAGCGGGGAGATTAGCATAGGATTCACGACATGAGTATTGACAGATATAAGAGGGCGCTTCTCACTTGCATCGTGGTTTGTCTGGCGATTCTATCTGCATCCGGAACGGCAGAGGAGAGGAAGTATGATCCCATTGACCTCTGGTCGTTCAATGACAGTATCCAACATTGGTTGGGGAACCAGGCCCGTGACAGGGATGACCCGCGATTCGAAGCTCATCAGATTGTTGAGATCAGTGACAACATGATTCAGTATCAGAATCCGGACGGGGGTTGGCCTAAGAATCTGGACTGGCTCGGCGATATCGATTATGAGACGGTCAAGCGAATATTCGGTCGGGGCTTGAAACGCAGCACTTTCGACAATCGCACGACGTATAGCCATGTTGACTACCTTGCCAAAGTATACGCCGTAACCGGTCACGAAAGATTTCGCAAATCCGCCGACAAAGGACTCGACTACATCCTCAAAGAACAACGCGCGAGTGGGGGATGGCGCGGCTCAGATGTAGACGGCATCACCTTCAACGACGACGTGATGACGGGCATCATGAATCTGCTGCTGGACATTCACCTGAGGACGGAGCGCTTTGACTGGCTAGGTGAGGAAAAACGCGACGCACTTGATGAGTCACTTCAGCGGGCTATCGAAGCAACGCTCAGGTGTCAGATTGTTGTGGACGGGAACTATACGGCGTGGTGTCAGCAGCACAGCCATGATACCTATGCGCCCATCAAGGCTCGATCCTATGAGCTGGTGTCGATTACGCCTGCGGAGAGTACGGAAGTTGTTAGGTTTCTCATGCGACTGCCTGAACCGGGGCGGGATCTTCAAGAGCGTATTCGGGGTGCTGTGGAATGGATGCAACGATCGGCGATTCGGGGTATTCGTACCGAGCGGAAAAGCGTTCCGCCTGTGCGCGAGAGTTATCGAACGGTGACTGAGGATATGTTCGTCATCGAAGATCCGTCCGCTCCGCTTATTTGGACGCGGTACTATGAAGTCAACACAAACCGTCCGTTTTTTTGCAATCGTGACGGTATCAAGGTCTACAGCCTGGCGGAAGTGACGCTGGAACGGCGGACGGGGTATGCATGGTACGGGACTTGGCCTGAGCGGTTGATTGAGAACGAATACCCGAAGTGGGAAACAAAACTTTCACAGTAAGTTGCGGTTCCTAAACTAATTTTTCCAAGCATTTTTTTCGCGAAGATGATTGAAATTCAATTTCTGTGGTTTTTGTGGGAATCCGGAGGCGTATTGGATACTGTTCAAGTTGAGTCAATTGAACGGCTACATGGCGGGGATAATCCTTGTGGCATTATTTGTACCACATCGTCTTCGGATTTACCATTTAGGGCCTGAAATGCGGTAATTTATGCGCCGATTTTGGTATAGTCGTACCGTTGAAGGGAAAAATGGTCGGGGTGAGAGGATTCGAACCTCCGACCCCCTGGTCCCAAACCAGGTGCGCTAACCGGACTGCGCTACACCCCGACGAAGAGCGCGAAGTATACCATAGGCGCGGCGGGGGAACCAAGTTTGCCCCTGTAAATATTGACGCGCGTTGGATTGACTCGACTATAAGGATGGAACGGTAGATATATGGAGACGTTACGAGTCCAGCTGGGGGATCGCGGGTATCCCATCAATATCGGCCAGGATATATTGAGTACTTTGCCGGAACTGGTCGCTGGAACCGGGGTGGAGGGGGTGGTCGCACTTGTCACCGATACGACCGTCGATTCGGTCTATGGTGCTACTGTTGAGTCCCTCCTGACTGATGCTGGTCACACTGTCGTACGGTGCGTGATGCCGGCTGGAGAATCCAACAAGCGTCTCCGTCAGGTCGAAACTTTTATCGGTGAGTTTCTTGAAGGCGGGCTCGATCGATCGAGTTTGGTTGTCGCGTTGGGCGGCGGTGTGGTGGGAGACACGGCCGGCTATACTGCGGCGGCGTTTATGCGTGGCATCCCGTTCATTCAGATTCCGACTACGATTGTGGCACAGGTGGATTCGAGTGTGGGCGGCAAAACCGGGGTCAATCACGAACTGGGCAAAAATATTATTGGCGCTTTTCATCAGCCGGAAGCGGTGCTGATTGATATGGCGCTGTTAAAGACACTGCCACCGCGTGAACTGCGCACCGGGTTGGCGGAAGTAATCAAACACGGGGTTATTGCTGACGAAGCACTGTTCGAACACATGGAAAGCAATGTAGAGGCTATTCTTGAGTGCGATTTAAACGCGCTCAAGATTCCTGTAAAACGCTCGTGTGAAATTAAAGCCGCCATAGTTGCTGCAGACGAGACTGAGCAGGGAATACGTGCGAACCTGAACTATGGTCATACTTTTGGTCACGGGATTGAAGCCGTGACGCAGTACAACAGGTTTCTGCACGGGGAAGCAATTGCGCTCGGGATGTGTGCGGCGGGCGTTCTTGCTCGCGAGCTGGGTCTCGTTGACCAAGCCTTTGTAGATCGCCAGCGAAGCTGCTTTGAGGCCTACGGATTGCCTGTTGAGTGGAGTGATCTGCCGGTAGACGAAATGCTTGCGGCGATGAAACATGACAAGAAGGTGTGTGCGGGGACGATGAAATTTGTAGTTGCGGATCAGATGGGGCATGTTGTGCATCGCACGGATGTGACAGAGGATCAGGCACGGTCAGCATTGGAGGCTATTCGCTAAAAGGATCGTTATGCCCACTTCCGAAATATTTGGCGGCGATAATGCCGAGAGTTTTTATGACGAAGGTCTCACTGCTTCCCTGACGGGTGATGTGAGCGCGGCGGCGATGCATTTTGAGTCGGCGATTCGGCTCGACACTTCGATGGCGGCGGCATACCATCAGCTGGGGAAGTGCTACGCTCGGCTCGGTCAAGTCAAGCGGGCTGTCGATATACTCGGACAAGTGACGCGGAAGCGCCCGAAACTTTCTGCAGCGCGCATTGACCTTGGCAGCACACTCCTTCAGATTGGGAATTACGAAGGTGCGAAGAACAGTTTTCAGCACGTACTCAATACTGAGCCCGGAAACGCGAAGGCTCTCGTTGGCCTTGCCGCCACTGAGTTCGCCGAGGGTAGCTGGGACGCCGCGCTGGAACATGCCGGAAACGCTCAGGTAGAAGGCGGCGCAAATTTTGCGACGCTTTTTATGCTTGGACGTGCTGCGAAACTCACGGGCGATGCTGAACTAAGCCGAAGTTCTCTTGAAAAAGCTGACAAGCTCATCGAAAAGTATCAGGAGATGAATGAGGAGAAACCTGAAGGCAACTACCTTCGGGGCGAAATCGCATTTGTGGGGGAAAATTTCCCGAAGGCATTGGAGTTTTATCGAAACGCGGAGGATCGTATTAAACCTGGACGCTTCTACATTGCCTACGGGGAGAGTTTCGGCATTGTGGACATACTGGCGAAACAGGGGCTTTGCTACCAGCGTCTCGAGAACATGGATCGGGCCCGTGAAATAGGCGAGCGCATTCGGAAGATGAATCCCGATCACCCGATTTGTAAGGCGCTGCTTTGAGGCATAAAGTTCGGCTCCGTTCCAATAACACCCGGCCTATTTCAAGTTTTTTCTATCACAATACAAGGGGATTTACAGGATCGAGTAACCCGTTGCTCCTGGTGTGCATAAATTTTGGATGGTCCTCTCGCTGAAAAATGAGCTGGATGAACTCAATCATCACGACAAACTAACAGAATAAGTACTCGGATTGACTGTCCACAATTAGTTGGGCACTACATGCTGAGGGGAACAGGTTGACATTCAATCCTATGCTTCATCGAAACTCCCGGAAAAAGGAAAAGTTTTATCCGAAGTTAGGCAGAGTTTGAGCAGGGTTGAACAGGTTCCAGCAAAGGATATGGATAAGTTGAGCACAGTTGGAAGGGGGTTTTTACGGTCTGTCGGGCCGTAGAGAGCAATGAATCGCCCCTGTTTGCAGCGCAAAGAGCCGCAGAGGCCGATACCGAAAGCGATTTTCTCAATCGTTACAGGTATTCCCGTTCTCTCTCTTTGATTTCCTGTGTGAGGCGGGCGTTGGTGGGGGTTGGGATTCCTAGTTTTTTTGCGCGCTGACAGATGGCACCGTTCAGGCTATCGATTTCGGTTTTGCGCTTTCTCTTTAGGTCTTCTCGTGTGCTGGCGTAGTGCTCGCCCGTGTCGGGGATCAGTGTGCCGAAGAGGAGTTCTATGTAGCCTTCGGGTGTAGGGGGATTGAGTTCTATTTCCAGGGCGCGTCCGACGGCGTAGAGTTCGTGGATAACTTCGCGCATGGTGGTTTTTGATTCTTCGGTGTCGAGAAGTCGGGCGTAGGGGACATCGAGCAGGGCCGATAGGGGGTTCAGGGAGCAGTTGTAGGCGAGTTTGTACCAGAGGAGAGTGCCGATATTGTCTGCGAATTCGGTGGGGACTCCTGAGGCGTCCATGGCTTCTGCGATGGCTTTGATCCGGTCGATATGGGGTGTGTCGCGGTATACGCCGAGGGCAGTTTTGTGTGCCATGACGGTTACTTCGACCGCGCCGGGTTCGTTGATGCGGGCGCCGTATATGACGCGCGACTCGATGCAGCGGTCCCAGCCGTAGTGTTCGGCGATGAGTTCGGCGTTGCCGAGTCCGTTCTGGTAGGAGCAGATCAGGGTCTTTTCTGAGACGTAGGGCGCGATTTCGGTAAGGGCTGCGTCAGTGTCGTAGGATTTGACGGCCAGGATGACGAGATCATAGGCAAGGGGCGGGAGTTCGGAGACGGAGATATGCGTGTGCAGGGAGGTGGCGTGATGATCGCCCCAGATGCCTGTAATCGCGAGGCCATTCTCTACGATGGCATCCATGTGCGGATTGCGGCCGACGAGATGGACGCTGTGTCCGGCATTTGCCATGAATCCGCCGGTGACGCTGCCGAGCGAGCCTGCGCCCATGACAAGAATCGTGAGCGGGGGTGCGGGCGGCATGTCTTAGCGTTTTTCTTCGATGGCTTTTTGGACGATTTCGAGATCGTTGTTCAGGAAGTACAATTCAAACTCGCGTCCAGTTTCGGGCTGGGTAGCGTTGATGAGGAGCCAAGTCTGGTTGTGGCGCGTATAGGGTCTGAGTTCTGTAATCGCCGAATAGGGAAACATTCGACGCTGTGCTTTGAAACTGGCAACGAAAAAATTATGATACAGGGTGAGTCGCGCGAAGGGCTTGCGAACTGCGCGAGCACCGTCCATGCCGCCGCGCCCAATGAAATTACATTCGGGTTTTATTGGTTCTTCTTCAGGGAACCTGGTGTCGCGTTCGATGATCTGGAGTCGGAGGAACCCCCAGTAAATAATGAATCCGAGAACGATCCACGATCCAATCGCTATAAAGAGTACTAGTAAGTCCTGCATCTTGTGTTACTCCTGGTTTGCGGCGTAGTAGTCGCGGGCTTTGGCAACGGCGACGCCCGAATTGATCGCGGCGTTCATGCCTGAGAGGATTGTGTCCATTGCGCCGAGGCACAGCAGGACGTTTTTCGGATTCGACGCGTGGCCCATGAGTCCGACACGCCATATTTTACCTGCCATCGCACCAAGTCCTGCACCGATTTCGAGGCTGTATTCGTTGAGAAGTGCGCTACGGACAGCGGCTTCATCGACGCCTTCGGGGACGGAGACTGAGTTGAGCTGTGGGAGGCGGGAGCCTTCTTCGACGATGAAGGAAAGTCCCATGGCTTCGAAGCCTGCTTTGAGGGCGTTGTGGTTGCGTGTATGACGTTTCCAGGCGGCTTCTAGGCCTTCTTCCTGGAGAATAACGAGAGCTTCGTGAAGGGCATACATAGCGTTTACAGGGGCCGTGTGGTGGTAGGCTCGTTTCGCTTCGCCGCCCCAGTAAGTCATGAGAAGGCTGACATCGAGGAACCAGCTCTGGACTTTGGTTTTCCGATTCTTGATGGTATCAAGTGCGCGTTCGCTGAAGGAGACCGGGGAGATGCCGGGAACGCAAGAGAGGCATTTCTGGGTGCCTGAGTATATCGCGTCGATTCCCCACTCGTCTACTTTGAGGGGGGACCCGCCGAGAGATGTAACGGCATCGACGAGTACGAGGCAGTCGTTGTCGCGGGCGATTTTGCAAAGGGTCTCGGCATCTGATAGGGCGCCCGTAGAGGTCTCGGCGTGAACGAAGGCGAATATCTTGGCATGTGGATTGGACTTGAGGGTCTCCTCGACGAGGTCGGGGTTCACCGGTTCGCCCCATGTCTGTTCGATCATGACAGGGTTCGCGCCGCAGCGTTCGGCGTTTTCCTTCATGCGCATGCCGAAGACACCGTTCTGTGCGATGGCGACTTTATCGCCGGGTTCGACGAGATTGACGAAGCAACACTCCATTCCGGCGGAACCAGGTGCTGAAACGGGGAAAGTCATTTTGTTTTTGGTCTGGAAGGCGTATTGGAGCATCTCTTTGATTTGATCCATCAGTACGATAAACTGGGGGTCGAGGTGGCCGAGGGTGTCTTTTGCGAGGGCATCAGTTACGCGGGGGTTGATGTCGGAAGGGCCGGGACCCATGAGAGTTCGTCGGGGAGGGTGAAACGATTGCATGTACGTAATCCTTGGGTCAGGTCAGGGTTGAACGCGGGAAGAGTAATAAAAACAGGGGTGGGATAGCAAGTTCCGCACGACGAATTGCACAGTATAGAGACCCTGTTGGAGTGTAATTCAGGCTAATTCAAGTCTATTGGTTTTATAAATGTGATCGTTCCACGCTTCTCGATCTCTTTGGCCTTCTCTCCAATGTCTTGGATATCACGGTTATTGAACTGGATGATCTTGCGAGTCGGTTTTCGGACGACAGATTCTTCGAGTCCGGGCATGTAGTAGGGGGGATTGTGCCAAGTGGAGCCTTGGAGGAATTGGAGGGAGGTTTCGAATGTAAGAGAGCGGCGCAACTCGATTGCTTCGCGGGCTTTCTTCCAGTCCGGGCCGTTGCCGCCCATCTCAGCCATTTTTCTGGAGGCTTTCCAATGCTCGACGGAGGCGTATTGGGTCATGAGAATTACTTCATCGTAGTCGGGGGATGCTTTGGAGCCTGACTGCTCGGTATGGATGACTTTCCACATGCCGACGACGCGTGAGCCTATTTTTTCGAAGAAGGGCCATACGCCTTCTTGGGAGACTTTGAGGAATTGGGGAAAGGCACCTTTTTTGATCTTGAAGTAGCGTTTCGTGACTATGGGGGTTGAGGGTTGAGCGACATCGTTACGGACTGAGATGGATTCGGATTCGGCTTGAGACCAGTCTTCTTCGATGCCGACGAAGTTGGTCTTGTCCTGGGCGAGGGCTGAGAGTGAGGCGGTCGCCAAGATGAGAACTATTGGGAGGATGATATTCTTGGACATGATGTGTCGCCTCTTGGTATATGTTGAGTACACATTGCGGATTGTCTGATTATGAGAATAGCAGGTTTGGTCTGATAAACACAGGGATTGGAGAAAAGAAATGAGTGACTATGATGAACTGATTGAACGGACGAAAGCAACAGCGCGGCTATTGTTCGGGGACCCGTCAACAGAGGACGGAAAGGATGTGGCGCAGGGTGCGTTTGGATTGTGGAAGGAGTTCGATCCTGAGCTCGCGAAGCATATTTCCATGTTTTATACGGGTCGACTGTATTCGCGCGAGGTAATATCGCAGAAGCAGCGGGAGTTGTGTGCCGTGGCTTCGCTGACTGTGCTGGACAAGCCTGCGGAGTTGAAGGCGCATATCAAGGCGGCGATGCGGGTGGGTGCTGACAAGAATGAGGTGGCTGAGGTTATTTTTCAGCAGTGTACGTACGGTGGGGTTCCGGTGATGGTGGAGGGCTTGCGAACGCTGAAGGAGGTCATGGATTCAGGGCGGACTCCGGAAGACTAGGATCGATTTCTCGGCGAAGGGTGTCGCGACGTCCGATAGTTGATAGTCGTATCGATTAAAGGGTATTTTGGACAGGTCATTTTCAATAATCTAATCATTTGGGTTTTTTTAGGAGAGAATTCGTGAAGATCAAAGCTGCTGTTGTGACTGAGTTGAACAAACTTGAAGTATTGGATGTGGAGTTGGATGCACCGAAGGCGGGCGAAGTACTCGTGAAAATGGTCGCGACCGGGGTGTGCCATTCGGATCTTTCGGTCATCAACGGAAAGATACCTGCCAGGCTGCCTTTCGTAATTGGGCATGAGGGCGCGGGAATCGTTGAGAAAGTGGGTGAGGGCGT
>DTSJ01000370.1 GCA_012965445.1 Candidatus Hydrogenedentota bacterium | reverse complement strand
GTGCCCCAATTGCTCACGCACATGGGACACTGTCCGTCTACGCCTTACCGGGCTCAGAAGTTTCCCGAGGCGGCCTCTCGGAGGATGTCGTTATCCAGAGCCATGTTCGCCACCAGTTTTTTCAGGCGGGCATTCTCCTTCTCCAGCTCACGCAGCTTCTTGGCCTGATCAATCTTGAGCCCACCGTATTCCTTGCGCCAGCGATAGTAGGTTTGCTCGGTGACCCCAATCTGCTTGCACACTAACGGCATTGACTTGCCTTTGGCCAAGGCCACTTCCGCTTCGCGTAATTTTGAGATGATCTGTTCAGAGGTAAATCGTTTTCTAGGCATTTCGCCCTCCTCGTCTGAATCCAATTTTACGACCTTTTACAATAGCAAAAGATGGACTCGTTTAGAGGGGCAGGACCACTGCACGATCTATTAAATGCGAGGCACAATGATTCGCGAGTTCGAAAATCGGAGTATTTGGCAACTATTCCACTGATTGCCATGGATACACGTAATTTGGTACTATAAAAAACGTTACGTCCTCCGTTCTCGTGTCTTGACTTCGATTTTGTTTTTATCAGGCAAGTAAAGTCGGCACAACTACAGGGTTATTTTTGAGCCCCTCCAGGACGTAGAAGCCTCCGTGGGAGAAGCGTCACTCCCTGTTCCTAGAGGTTTCGTACCAAATGCTCTGCGTCTAGAACTACAGGCAGAATGCATTCGTTCACCGCATGATTATTGGTATTAGGTGAGATCCCTTTATAGAGAGTATCCGATGAATAAACTAAACAGAATATTTACACCAGGACCCGTCCCCATAGACGAACATATTCTGTCCATCGGAGCACAACAGCCTCCATACAATAGAACGGGTGATTTCTCCCTGCTCACCCATGAAATCCTTTCGAGTCTTAAACATCTATTTCAGACAGATGGAGAAGTCGCTCTTCTGACGGGTTCCGGCACACTTACCATGGAAGCTGCTGTACTCAATTTCCTCACGCCCTATGACAAAGTACTCATCGTTAACGGTGGTACATTTGGACAACGTTGGTGTGACCTGTGCAGGATTCACTCCATACCGTTCCGTGAAATCAAGCTTGATGCGGGCGCTGATCTTGATCTCGACCAACTAAAGAACATTCTTGGCGAAGAAGAAGTTTCTGCATTCCTCATCAATGCACACGAGACATCTACGGGACAACTATACGACATACAGGCGATAGGCGATATTGTCCACGATGCATGCCTCCTTTACATCGTTGATGCCATTAGCACGATCTGCGCGGATCCTTTCCAGATGGATGATTGGAACGTGGACGTTACAATATTGAGTTCTCAGAAGGCACTTGCTCTTCCTCCCGGGCTTTCATTCGTAGCCATGAGTACGAACGCGATCGCTCGTTTGAGAAAAAGTAAACCTAAAACTTTATATATGAACCTGCAGGACTATCTTCGCAATCAGGAACGAGGCCAGTTACCTTACACGCCCGCCATCGGACTTCTCCTGCAGCTTCATCAACGCCTGATGGACATTCAGCAGCGCACCCTCCCAGAAATCATCTCGCAACATCGCCAGCGTGCCCTGGACTTCCGGAAATCCATTATCGATCTCCCGCTGAGCATCTTACCCGAACGGCAATCCAATGCGATGACCGCCCTGCTATGCGACGACCTGGACGCGGTGCAAGTCGTACAGGGTCTGCGAACGAATCATGCCATTGAAGTCGCCCCTAGTGGCGGCACACTAAAGCATAAGCTTATTCGAATCAGCCATATGGGTGATCAGAATAGTTCAGACATAGATTTTATCGCTGCATCACTTGCAGAGATCGTAATGCCGAAACCCGTTGAAAGGATTATATAATGAAAGTCGTAATCATGGCTGCCGGAGTAGGTTCGAGGATTCAAGGACTCATTCACAATAAACCCAAGTGCCTGATCGAAGCGAACGGAGTGTCGCTCATTCGTAGAAACGTGGAAATGCTTCATCGCCATGACATTCACGACATCACTGTAATTACCGGATACAAGGGCGATCTCATCCGCAGAGAGCTTGGCTCCCAAGTGTGCTATTTTGACAATCCATTTTACCGCGTCACCAATAGCATCGCATCGCTGTGGTTGGCTAAGGATCTTCTGGATGACGATCTACTCCTGATGAATGCCGACCTCTACTTTGAAAAAGAAGTTCTTCAAACCGCATTGGATCAGAAAGACCACGTAGTCATGATATCCGATTCGACCCGAATCGAAGACGCTGATTTTCGCTTCGGTGTTGACGGAAAATGCATACGTAAAACGGGGAACAAACTCACCAATGCTGAAACGGATTGTGAATATGTGGGCATTGTTCGCATTGACAAAAGCTTTATCGCAACTTTCAAACATCAACTCGAAAAGATGGTTTCCAATCGTGATATGAACAACTGGTGGGAAGGAGTTTTATATTCTTTCATCGAGGAGGGAATGGATATTTTCCATGAAGACGTCGACGGCGCATTCTGGACTGAAGTCGATACTCCCGCAGATTACGACAGATTGATTTCTTGGACCTCAAAGAACAGAACCGTATACCCTCAACAGCCCGTTATGATTCCGATGGTTGCGAATCTTTCACCATCTCTCAACACCGTGTCATAGGTCGCCATGAATAATAAAGTTCTCAAATTATGGGCAACGAAAAACAAAAACGATGAGTGGTGGTCGTCTTTCGTAACGTCTCCTTTGGCGATTTTGTTCAATTACGCCATCGTTGACATCAAGTGGATTACACCCAATCGGATTACAACCGTTTCCTTCATTGTTGCTCTATTGGCCTCAGCACTAATTCTAATCGGATCCCAGCCGGCATTCATCGCCGCGGCAGTACTCATTAACCTGAGTCATATCCTCGATTGTATGGATGGGCAAATGGCGAAGTACCGTGGGGTGTCTTCCCGCTTTGGTAATTACTTCGACAAAGTCACCGACCAACTCACCATATTTCTGTGGTTCGGTGCCATAGCGTATGCGTCCTTCGTGCAAACGGACAGCATCACACCCGTATTCCTGGCCTTTACAGGGGTCACTTTTTACTCACTGCGAGTGTATGTCAAATACGTAACCATTTTCATTGAAGTTGAACATGATGTGAACTATCTCGAAAAGTCGTCACAGGAGGCGGGTTCCATAAACCGACAACGTAGCAAAGTTGGCGGTATTGAGCACAGCTTCAGGCAGAACCTCCTCTGGTTTCTGGGCGAGCAGCGAAAATTCTTTTTATTCAACGAAGCCGTTTTTGTATTCATGCTTTCCGTGGCACTTGTCTTCAACGTCATCCTGCCAGTTCTCTGGGTCTTCGCTATCAGTCAGCTTTACTATGGACTCGTGCGCTGCTGGCAACGCGGAAGCCAGATTTATAACGATCAGCATAGCGAACTCATAAAGCCTATGGAGAAATGATTCGGGATACGTTATGAGTTACGGGAAACGCAAAGACCGACTAAGTACGACCTTTCAGCCTCGTGAAGAATGGTGGTCCAGAGTATTTGCCACGCCGATGGCTCACTTGCTTTTGCTAGCGGTCGCAGACTGGCGTTTCCTTACGCCCAATCGACTTACGATTATGTCGTTTGCATTAACTATCGTCTCCTGCCTCCTCATTCTCTCCGATACCGCGGCAAGCCTTGTCAGTGCAGGCATCGTTCTTCAGGTCGCTTATATTATCGATTGTATGGATGGGCAACTCGCCCGCTACCGAGGCGTATCCTCAAAAGTTGGTTCCCTGCTGGACAAATGCTCCGACTTTGTTGCGTTTCCCTTTATTATAGTTGCTATTTCTCTTCAAGCCTCCAATCACCAAGCCTATGAAATCCCAACCATTCTAGGCTTCACAACTATATTTTTAATTTGCTATCAACCCTACTTAAAACTTATTGCGTCCAAAGAATGTTCAATCGACCCCTGGAATCTATTCAGCGGAAAGGGTTTTTACCAGCGCAATCTGCGTTTCTTCCTGTTTGAAGAAGCGCAATGGTATCTGATTGTCACCGTTTGCCTTTTTCTGAATAGTGCGGTTTCCGCATTGCTGATACTTACCGTCACGCAAGGCATTATCGCGCTTTTCCAGACCGTCCGTGTATTCTGGCTCGCCACACGTTCGGACAATCAGAATTCCCCCAATTGAGAGAACGCCAGACTTTGAGAAAGGATCTTGAATCTGTTTCTAGATTTCGATTAACTTGGTAGTGGTGAATTCAAGATCGTTACGATAAATATTGATACACTTTACCGGAGGTGAATGGACAATGAGTTATTTTGAACCCTATATTTCCTATATCGTGGCTGCACTGATGCCGATCGCCATCAAAGTTCTTATCATCCTGCTTGTGTTCTACGTTCTTGCCAAAACATCGAGGAAGGTCATACTCGGTGTAACCGACCGATTGAACATTGATGACCATCTCGTAGCCATATTCGCACGTACGAGCAATATAACGGTCATCATCTTTGCATCGGTTACAGCACTCGGGACTATGGGGATCAACGTGTCCGCACTCGTTGCGAGTTTGGGTTTGACTGGATTCGCGCTTGGATTCGCGCTGAAAGATACTATTTCGAATTTCATCTCCGGCATTCTCATCTTGTTATATCGACCATTTGAGATTGGAGACTGTATACGAATATTGGGTTACGAAGGAATTGTCGTTGCCATCGATTTACGATATACGGAGATTGATTCCGAGGGGAACAAAGTACTCATTCCGAATTCGAAACTATTTTCGGATCCAATCACGGTCCTTCAATCCTCGGCGACTGGGACGTCTTAGTAATCCGTTTCCAAAATAAATCGATTCCAGCCTGGGAATTGCCCCGTAGTGTCAATTTATTCAGCCGAACCCAAAACTCCATGATCGGTGGTCGGTGAATCGTAGAATAACGGTGAGTTTCGATCGATGTTCAAGATTATGAGCCGTTGTCAAAGTGTCATGTTTGAACCGCTTGCGAAAGCATCGAGGTGTACCGTAAACTGTCGTATGGTCAAAATATTCAGCCTACGTGTAAACTCTCTGACTCGTTGTTAATGAGACAGAAAACAGAGCGGGATTTGGGTCGATGTACGGGTTTAGTTGGGCGTGGGAAGCCGATTCCGCGGGAAACTAGCTCGCCGGATGCACCTCGCTAGCAGATTTTCACGGAATCGTGAAGATTGAAACTACGCGGCATCGCGGTAGTAGTACTTCAGCATTCCCCCCAATCGTTCATTGCATTGAATCTCACCACATTTACGGCCGACTTCGTCCCCGGGCGTAATGATCTCGTTTCCAATGCCTTGGTGATTGCGTTCGGAGTGGTAGTGTTCGGTGAATTCGTTAACGGCCCGGCGCAGTGACTTTTCAGCGAAGAAGATGAACTTGTTGAGACACTCAGATTTCATGGCTCGCATATATCGCTCGATGTAAGCATTCAAATTCGGACTCTTGGGAGGCAACAAAACTACATCGGTATCCGAGTCTTTAAGAAAGTCAGAAAACGGCTGAAATATCGTATCCCGGTCAAGAATCAGATACTGGACGTCCAGCAGAAACCCATCGTAACAATCGAGCAGATTTCTGCCCATCTGTTTCATCCATTCCCCATCAGGATTGGTTGTTATTCCAGCGATTTCAATGCGTCACGTAGATAGTTTCATCACGATAAGAATGTAGTATGTTTCCAAGCCCCAGGGTGTCCAGACCTCGACCGTCGTGAAGTCTGTCGCGCCCATGACGTCCCAATGCGTCTTAAGAAATTCTTTCCACGTGGTCTTCTTCTCCCTATCCGGAGCGGGCTCTATACCATGATCCTTGAGAACATTGCCGACAGTCGTATCGGATATATGATATCCGACATTCTTCAGCGCGCCCTGAATTCGGTCGTATCCCCAACCCCCATTCTCCTTGGCCATTCGAACGATAAGCAGCACTATCTTCTCTCACAGACGCGGACGCCCTGCTGTACTCTGCCGACGATTGCTATAGTCCCACTTTTTCGCGACCAATTGCCTATGCCAACGCAGAATCGTATCCGGCGTCACAATCGTAACGATTTCATGGAGGGCCTTTCCGCCTAGTACCTTGCCCTTCACTGCAAGCCTGCGCCGCTGGTCGTCATTGAGCAAGATGCGACCCTTGCCCAGTTTCTCCCGGAGCACCTGATTCTCCATCAATAAATAGCCAATGGCCTTATCCCGTTCGCCGTCAATCATTGCCGATAAAGCCAAAAGCACGATATGCCATGGCTGCAAAATGAAACTCATATAAACTCCCGATGTTCCTACACACAAAAGGAGCAATCATCCCCGAAAACACGCAGAAAATAAAGAGGCCGAGATTTCCTGCTCAAGTACTTATAGACTCTATATTCAAAGGGTACAAAGAGTTCGGCTAAGTTTTTTGACCATACGGGATAGAGCATTAAAAACCGCAATAAAAAGGCATTCCCGGGAAGAACCGGGTATACTTAATTATAGGAGCTTGATAGTGCCGTTTACCGTCGAGGGCCTACCACCCGATAGGATTCAAGTTTTTATGAAGACAGAGAATTTATTTTGAACAAAAGGACAGGATTGATAAAATACAGCTTATTAATATTAATCCTTATCAACGCGCAACCAATAGTTGCGGAGGATTCATCGTATACAGTTCTCTCCGAAACGTTGGTTACCGATACGAATCACCGACTTTTTTTCGATCTGAACTCGAGACTCCAGGAGTCTACTCAAGATGCGTCCTCGTGGGGTTGGTGGAACGAATTTGGGATCGACTTTTACAAGAAAATTAGGATAGGTAACCGTGACGCTGCTAAAGTTGTTCTACAGGTCAATTGGGCAACCTTGGATAGTTATCCACGCCCACCTGGGTTTTTTGAGGGAATGGACGATGGAGGCGAGCTAACTCTTCTTAGCAATTTTATTGACTTTTCATTAGATGATCTGAATAAGTTTAATCTAAGGATTGGTAAATTTGAGGTGCCGTACGGATTAGACACCAGCGTCGCGACCCAAAAAGAGCTTCGCAACGTTTTGACCGCGAACAATCTCGGTTTGAAAGCCGACTGGGGTGTACAATTTCACGGTTCGTTTGAAAAGTACAAGTATCAAGTCGCAATAATGCGGGGTAGCGGTTCTGATGTCACGTCACTTAACCTGCCAAGGATAAGCCTACCTGGTTATATTGTTTCAGCGCGATTCGGAACAATAACTGGATCTGAAAACATTTATGGTGGAGAAAACGGCTATGGCGCGTCCTTCTTTAGTGCAAGTATACCTGTCGATGGGTTTAGTGATAGAGAACTTTGGCGTATCGGTTTAGATGGCCAATCGTATTGGGGACCTTTTGGTGTTCTCGCGGAGTTAAATTATGGTCAGGACGGCAATATCGATATTTATAATGCTTTTGTGGAGGTTAATTATGTGACTCCGGCAGAGTCGCTATTGGTTTACAGCCAATTGCGAACTCTGAACCGAAACGTGACATCATGGGACGATTCCAACAGCCTAACTTTGGGCGTGCGATACGAAATTAGTCGTTATTGTACACTCAGTGCACAATGGAGCAGGTTTATTAACGACTCTGAAAGTCAGAGCGTGGGTGATTTTTGGACATTCCAATCGAGATGGAGATTCTAAAGGTGAAATCAATCAAATCCTACATGCTATTTATCATTGTTCTCGTCGTTGGGATGTTCGCTTCAGAGACAGTTGTTGCCCAGGCATTCTGTAGTATTAGGGACCCAGATTTGCATCTGAAGAATATGTTTCCGAATCGTAAATCGCATACCGAATCGATAATTGATTTTCGGGGCGTAACTATAGATCTCGAGATGAGTGATATCTTTCCTGGTTTTGGCATGGGCGAATTTGGTGCACACTCAATTTTTAGAGTATATGATGATGTACAAATGATTGGTACGCTTCAATCGGTTAGTGTTCTGGATCGCTGGGGGCTCGCAGAGGTGATAATCGCATTAGATAAAGATGGAGCTTTGGTCGACTACACCTTTCAACGCTGTAGGAATAAATGGGCTCGGGAAATCGAGCACAAATCAGTTAAAGATACTTTGCGTGGCAAGAGTTATTCCGAATTACTCCGGAAGTACTCTGAACTTAGCGCAGACCTAGAAAAAGATTCTGCTAAATCCGCAGATGGTTTATTAGTAGTGTTAATTGAATCTACACTGAAAGCCGGATTCCTACACAAAAAAATAACTGTCCCGAAAGAATCACCTGAAAAAATAACTGCCCCGAAAGAATCACCTGAAAACTAGTGAC
>DTSJ01000369.1 GCA_012965445.1 Candidatus Hydrogenedentota bacterium | reverse complement strand
AATCGTCTGTCACGGAGGGGCGGGTCACACCGCCAAGGACCAGCCGGGAGTCGACTTGGCGGTCGAGGCCGGCTGGCAGGTTCTGTCGGCTGGCGGAGGCGCGCTTGAGGCGGCTCTGGCTGCGGTTGTCATCATGGAGGACGACCCGGTTCTCAACGCGGGAACCGGAGGGCGGATCCGAGCCGACGGCTCGGTTCAGTTGGATGCCGCGGTCGCGACCAGTGACGGCCGATTCGGGGCGGTCGCCTGCCTCGAGGAGACCCTCAATCCGATTCATGTCGCTGCCGCACTACTGGACGACCAGGTGAATCTGCTCGTAGGGCGCGGGGCTCGGGAGTTTGCTGATTCCATAGGTGTCTCGAGAGTTACTGTGGCTGGCTCGCCTCTTCCTACGGGAAATGACACGGTAGGCGCCATCACCCGTGATGAGAGTGGCTTACTAGTGGTCGCTTCGTCGACCGGTGGCTGCACCGGGCGACCAGCCGGACGCATTGGCGACACGCCGTTGCCGGGGGCTGGGCTGTGGTGCAACGAGAACATCGGGGTGGCGGCGACGGGAATCGGAGAGGCGATCACTACGATTCAGGAACGCGGCATCGCGGTCGCGGGATGGCATTCATGGAATGTTTACAGACGTGCCGGGATTGCGCAGGTTGTTGGATAGTCATTTCGAGAATGAAACCGTCGCGGAATAAAAAAATGATTTGGTGTGGTCTTTGCTCCGGGACACCGTTGGGCGATATGTCCAACCGGAGAAGCTGCTCGGACATGAAAGCAGCAATCGCACAGCCAACGAATCGTATGTCGCGGGATACTCGAAACTCTTGAACATTGACGGGCCTTTCCTCGAACGTCTCGACGTTGAAATGCCTGTCGTATATGTTCAGCCGAATAACGGGCTAGGATTGAATCAGTGCGCAGCTTTGGGGGAGGATGCGGCGGCGTTGCTGATTTAGTCAAAACCCGGATGCAGCATATTTGAAGTTTTGCCGGTTCATGCTATTTTCAATGCAGTCTGCACCTGAAGTGTCGCGACGTCAGCATGGATAATACGTTCACGGTGATGGGCGCGAAACCTTTCGCATCCACGCACCGGTTCGACACAGACGGGATTCAATTGATATAATGAGGTATGACTGTTAAGCATGACATGGAAATAATTCAAGAAACGCCTGCGTCCAAAGATCTCGCGATCCGAACGGCAGTCATCCTTGCTGCCGGAATGGGCGTTCGGCTGAAGGAACGCACTAGACTGATGCCCAAGAGCTTCGTGTGTCTGGGAGAGAAAACGATTCTTGAGGAATCGATGTTACGTTTGCTGGATGTGGGTATCGAGCGGATCGTGATCGTGACGGGACACCTGTCCGAACAATTTGATCCGTTGCAGGCCCGGTATCGGGAAACGGTAGAATTGGTGTATAACCCGCATTTTGCGGATTCGGGTACTTTGTATTCGCTTTACTGCGCCCGTCATCTTGTTCATGGGTCTTTTTTGCTGCTGGAGGCAGATCTCGTTTACGAACAGCGCGCGCTCAGGGTATGCCTGGAATATCCGAGCGAAAATATTCTCCTGCTGTCGGGCTTTTCGAACACGAGCGACGAGTATTTTGTGGAGACTCTGGACGGCAATCTATTAAACATTTCGAAGGATCGGAAGAGTCTGGGCTCTGAGGTGAGGGGCGAAATGGTAGGCATCAGCAAGATTTCCTTTTCCATGTATTCTCTGATGCTGGAGACGGCTGAGGAGCGTTTCCGCGTGACGCGGCACCTGGGCTACGAGATGGATTGGCTGATTTCGGTTGCACCGGACATACCCATATCGTGCCCGCTAGTGGACGATCTGGTGTGGTGCGAGATTGATGATGAGACGCAATACAATCATGCGCATGACACCATCTATCCCGTGGTTTCAAAATTGGATCTGGAACGGGAAATGCGCAACAACGATCGGCAGCGCGGCCTGCTCAGTAAGTTCAAGACGGTGGGATTCGGAGCTGAGCGGAACTCGATGATTCAACACATTCGAGATTTCTACGAAACCACGAATCGACACGAAATCCGTGCGTGCATTATGTTCGGTACGCTGCTGGGAAAACTAAGGCACAACGACTTCATTCCCTGGGATGACGATGTTGATATCGTAATCTTCGACTTCGAAGCCTTCCTTGAGAGTTGCGCGCCGGAACTGGAGAAACAAGGTTACACCATCGAGCCCGACATCCGAGACGGAAAGAGAACGGGGTGTCGAATTTTTCGCGACGAGAACGCGAAAGTTCCAAACAGACCACGCTTGCGGTTTCCGTGGATCGGAATCTATGAACACGAAATCGTGGAGGATGGAATGATCGTTCTTCCTCCCGAAAAAGAGCAGTACAGGCCAGAGGATTTTCTGCCTCTTAAGCGTACGGATTTTCTGGGTATATCCGTCGGAATTCCGCAGGATGCTGTGGCAATATTAAACACGAATTTCGGTTCAGATGATTGGATGGAAGTTTGTCAACTGCCTTACCGAAACCATCGAACTGGAAATGAACCAACGGGGTTTCCTGATGACAAGTTCGAGTTGCAGACCGTGCTGGACTATCTCGACATTGAGCGGCTCAATGACCCCGGCGATCCGCTCAAGAATGAATCGGAATGATGCCTGACGGATGGAAGTATCCAGCGCTGGCAAAGCCTGAATCGGACGGCGCCTACTGTTACCATGTTCAAAGACGTATATCCGGCTGGTTTTCCATACGACTGGCCCGCCGCATCAGTCCCAACGCTGCTACGGGCATCGACTTAATCCTAGGTGTCGCATCTGTAGCGTTGGTACTGATGGATCAATGGTTGTTGGGCGTAGTATTCGTTCAAATATTCGGAATATTTTCATGTATTGACGGAGAAATCGCGCGTATTCAGAACCGATCATCCAAAATGGGCGATTACCTGGATACGATGACCGATCGACTTACCGAATTACTGCTAGTCGGTGCGGTATCGTTTTCGCTAAGCACACGGGTGGATTCCGTGAGTGCGCTTGGCGCGGGTTTTGCATTTCTCGGCGGCGTTTTCCTGTTGAGCACGAGTTCGGAAAAATTCCGCTCTGCCTGGAAAACAGCTTATCCGAAGCGCGAGCTGGAGAAGCTTTTTGGATTCCTCTGTGCGGGCAGCGACAGTCGGTTGTTGATGTTGTCGACAGGACTGGTCGTAAGCGAATTGACTGGTAACGCTTCAATTCTACTCTGGCTCCTTCGGATTTGGGCAGTATCGATGTACGTTAATTTTATACTACGTATCTGGTTGATTCGTCGCCATTTCGATAGGGAAGACACGGCCGAAGTATGAAGGAGAATCAGGAGAGCGAACTCGCCAAATTCATTCGGGAAAGAGGCCCGCATTGCCTGATCATTGCGCGGCATGGTGAGACGGGATGGAATGCCGAGGGAAGATTACAGGGTCAGCGGGATACCTCACTCAACGCGCGTGGAGTGGAACAGGCTCTGACCTCCGCGCGATTTCTGAAAAACGTTCCGATCAAACGGATACATTGCAGTACGCTGGAGCGTTGTCGGCGAACGGCGATTTCGATAGCCGAAATCAACATAAGCCGACCCGACATTGAGTATTGTGATTCGATAAAAGAAACAGCACTCGGCATTCTCGAAGGCGAAATGAAATCGCAGCAGTCTACTGCTGAATCGACCGAGCATTACCGGAGTTTCTCGGACGATGAAATCAACTATCGTGTACCCGACGGCGAAAACCTTCACGACGTCTTTGCTCGCGTGGAAAGATTTTTCAACGCTCGAGGCGATCTCTTGACCGGGGAGGGCAATCATCTAATCGTCGGCCATAGAAACGTGAATAAAATGATCCTAAAGTTTGTCCTCGGTCTGTCATTCGAGGAAGGGTTCAGCGTGGAGCATGAGCATCAGCGGCTCTACTTCTTTTTCGGCACCCGGAACGAGCTGTGGACGTGTCGGCAGGACGACGCGGAAACCCCCTATACGCAGGGATACGCGACGATAGACGAGGACAGCAGTTATGCATGACGACGACGTAGCTCTTCGGTTACGGGAAAGACGACCATCGCGCGCTACGCAGGATTCGGTCCACATCGCGACGTGATTACACCGCTCCTGCCCCAGGATATTCGAAACTACGGCATTCACGGACTGAATCACGCTCCTCTATACTTTCAACACGTTCAGCACGTTCACCTCGATCATCGCTATCGATCCCAATCGATTTTGATAAGCGCAGGAAAGCCGCGCTCCGAATGACGAATTGGAACATTCGAGTTGCTCGTCCACACGTTCCCATCAGCATCGAACTCGATCTCACGCGTGTAGGTCACCCGTGAAGGCGTGGGGTAGTGCGAGAATATCTCGGTTTCTGGATCGAATCGAACAATCGTGTCATTCCCCGTACCGCATATCCATACATCGCCCGAAACTGGGTGGACGTTGAGCGCATAGGGTATCTGATTCTCCTGGTCCGGCAGCGGATACACGGTCCACTCTTCGGTCTGCGGGTCAAACTTCCCGATTACCCCCGAGCCGAATCCGGGAACCCATACGATTCCGTTCGGTGCCACGTGCAGGCGGCGAGGCCCCCGGAAGGGCGGTACCCATTCCTTGACATCTCCGTCCGGCACGGAAGGATCGATACGGCCCACTCGATTTCCATTCAGTTTGGTGTACCAGACCTTTCCGTCCGGCGCGATGTCTATGCCATACGGTGTGCGACCCCGGGATTCGCCCTTTCCCCCGCCAATAGCCTGGTCCGCCGTGGGCAGCGTATACTGTTTTACTTCGTGCGTTTCAGGGTGCAGCGAGAAAACGCCCGCTCCAGCGTCCGTGTACCAGATGATTCCCTGTTTATCGATGCGCAGTGTATGCGGATAACGACCGCGTTCCACGGGGGCGGGAAAGCTCGAAACGATCGTATACTCGTGCGTTTTCGTGTCAAATTTGGCCATCTTCCCGGCTATCGCAAGGGTCATCCACATATCCCCGTTTGCGTCCGCTTCGATAGAGTGCGGCCCGATGATTCGGCTCGAACGGCCTGCATGCGCACCGCCCGGAATCGGATACGTCTCCTGTTCCGCCGTTTCGGGATTGAACCGGATGACTGCGCCCATATCCATGTCGACAACATACACGTTTCCATCTTGTCCAATTTCCAGATCATGCGCATTCGTTTCGTTCTCGATTCCAATGTCCCACTCCGTGATGCGGGCGCTCAGAACTTCTCCGTCCGGCTGAGACGGCACCGTGTATTCTGGCCAGCTTTCCATGGCGTCCTCAGAATAAGTGTCGAGAAGACGCATAACCAGCGTTTCCTGAGTATGTTTATACAGACCCCCGAACCCGTCCATACGCCGAATCATGGTTTCCCAATCGATCGGTTCTTCCGGTGCGCGAAATCCCATGGTCCCGACCTGATGGCAACCGGTGCAAGCCATCTTGAAGTTCATCTTGTCCTTCTCATTATCGAATTTCAATAGACCAAGTAAGTTGTCACCGCGACGCTGCTCATCGATGTTTTTGACGGGGTTCATCGCAACGCTGATGCCGTCGGAATTTTTCACAGACGGATCTACGTCCGGGAGAAAGCTGTCCTCCTTCCCAATCGTTCGTGCGCGAAGCAGGTAGGGCCGATCTTCCAGGCCGTCAATTCGGAATTGCCCATCGGCATTCGTGAAAACAGACACGCTTTTCGAGGCTGATTCATCGAATGCTGATATCATCACACCGCGAAGCGGCTTGCCCGATTCATCAACAACCGAACCCCTCAGCTCCGCGGCATCAGTCCGGGCACAGATGCCCGCGAAAATCGCTGAAATGCACAGCACAGAGGTCTTCATCATTTCCCTATCCTCACGTTCAGTTGTAATGTCTCAGTGTCAATCGGACTCAGCACCCGAAAATCTCATAATACCTTACTCGCCAGACGAACTGCATACAACAACGCTACATAATCTCATGCTGTGAACGCACGAAAATATTGTGCCTTGGTGAGATCAAACGTGGCATCCCTCGTGTTGAATTGCATTCGATCACACCATTTAAGAGTAAGTATAGTCCCGTTTTCGAGACTAAAGGCTGAGTAAATGGACCCTTCGCGATTCACAATCGAATTCTCCCGTTTCGCAGTGAGTTAATCGGAATCTGCCCAAAAGGTGTCACCGCAGTCTCTTCATCGCGGCTCTGGCCGCGTGATATCCGCACATGCCGTGTACACCACCGCCAGGGGGTGTTGACGCTGAACATATAAAGATTTTAGGGTTCGGCGTCGTGTATGGATTAACGCGCGCGACGGGTCGGGTGAATATCTGGGTGGCATCTGCTACACCGCCCGCAATGACCCCTCCTAGGTAGTTTGGATTGTAGGCGTGAAAGTCCTTTGTGGTCGTCCTATGGCGTGCGAGAATGATGTCCTTGAACCCGGGCGCGAATCGTTCGATTTGATTTTCGATTGCTTCGGTCTGATCCACTGTGGAACCGTGAGGCACATGACAATACGCATAGCCCGTGTGTTTTCCTTCAGGTGCGCGTGTTGAATCGAACTGGCTTTGCTGACACAGAATGAGGAACGGTTTCTCTGAATGCTCCTCGTTCCAGCAGGCGCGTTCGCTCGCGGCAATTTCATCGAGTGTTCCGCCTACATGAACCGTCGAGGCCTCCAGGCATTTCGGATCGATCCATGGAATTGGTCCGTCCAGGGCCCAGTCCAGTTTGAATACTCCGGGTCCATAGCGATATTTTTTCAGTCGATTCACGTATCCAGCAGGCAGCATCGACTCGGTGATATTGGCCATTTGCACGGGATCTGTATCAAACAAATAGACGCGTGCTGGTGGCAACTCATTTTCCGATTGAACCTTCGTCGAGCACACGATAGTTCCACCCAACGATTCGAAATAGGACGCCAACGCCTTTGAAATCTCACCCGATCCACCTTTGGCGACGGGCCAGTTTTCCATGTGTCCAGTCAGCGCGAACAGCGTGCCCACCGCAGCGGAAAGAGGTTTTTCCATAGGCAGAATACTATGCGCGGCGCATCCTGCGAACAACGCCTGGGCACGATCGCCTGAAAACTTACCGTGCGCAAAGCCCATAGCCGACCGAAGTCCGGGCAGTCCGAATCGTGCCATCAGAAACGGATGCCGGGGTATTCCAAAAGGCCCCAGAATATCCGCCAGTAATTCTTGGGACTTGGGCAACAAAGGTTCAAATATTGATTTCCAGGCGGGAGCATCTTGTGCGAGAAATTCACCCGTCGCGTCAAGATCCCTGCACAACATGACCGCCGGTTCATCGTCAAGAGGATGGGCAACACTTGCAGGCGGCATCACCCACTCAAGTCCGTGCTCTTGCAGCGGCAACTGACGAAAATACGGTGAAAGTATTCCTAGCGGATGTACTGCGGAGCAGACGTCATGCACAAAATCTGGTAGCGTCAGCTCCGCACTGCGCACACCGCCGCCTACTGTTTCGGAAGCTTCAAGAATACATACATTCGCGCCGTTTCGAGACAACTCAATAGCCGCGGCAAATCCGTTCGGTCCGGATCCAATGACTATTGCATCATAGGATTCGCTCAAATCTCTCCAACGTCCCAAGGTTTACGCTTCGCCAGCTCGGCCAGCTCGACGTAACCCTCTTCGATTAAACCCGTTTTTGCGTCGTTGATACGCCAGTGTAGTTTCGAGCCAAAGAGTGGTTGCGCTTCGACAGACACGACGCGAACGTCGCCTTCCTCGAACCCGACTTGATCCTGAATCGCCCTAAGGAGGTTTTCGTCGGCCATGTGTCCTTCTCCGAAATCCCAACCCAGGACGGAAAGTGCGACCGTGACGCCATCGCAATATTGATACTCCTGGAACGGAGTGTCTCCAATGGTTTTAGGGAGCAGCATCCCCAGCACGCGGCCTTGGAGGTGTAGAGTCCTGAATGCCATGAATCCGGCATCGCCTTCCGTCGCTTCAGCATCAGGCAGAAAGCGATGCTGCTGTTGAAACAGCAGCTTGCTCGCGCGCGTAAGTTTGTCCAGTTTTTCGTAGCTGCCGTTGTGGAATAACCAGGCGTTCCATGCCCAGTTTCCCGCATAATACCGCATCGCCAACAAGAAGGAGACCGCCCGGGGTACGAAATTCCCGACGAGGGGAACAATGAGGCAACCAATTAGGAGGTAGATGACCATGGGTACCGAACCGACCTCGAACAGTCCGACCTCGGGGTGATATCCGAACAAAAAGATTCCGCAATACGCGCTCAGCATGTTCCACTCAAACACAGCTGCGATG
>DTSJ01000368.1:20110-24464 GCA_012965445.1 Candidatus Hydrogenedentota bacterium | reverse complement strand
CGGCAGGGCCGTCTGCGTGGACGTTCGATGTAGACATTGAATTGAACGTCACTGGGGCTGTCTGGAGCAGCACCAACCTTCCGGATGATGTCACCACGGCAAACCGATACACCCTGGAGACCATTTCCGGAACCGGGAACGTCAATTCATCTAGCACGATCAGAAGCTGCGAAATCGTCTCGGAAGTCCCGCCGGATTTTGAGATCACGTTGTACAGCGTATTTTCGGGAGGACAGATTCGCATCATCTCGGAAAAAGTATCGGGATCAATATTGTCCATGACGAAGAGACGGGGCACTCCCCCGCGCTCTTCTCGCGTAAGCTGATTGTGATAGGGCGATTTGAGTGCCTTGAACAGTGCGGTTATACCCAGCGCAGAGCCGCCGATTCCAAGTACAACGAGGTTATCAATATTCGAGTTTCTAAATCGTTTTGCGAGGCGTTTTATTTCGGCGACTGTACTGGAGTCTTTGTATACGTCGTAGAAGCCATATTTCGCGGAGGCACGATCTGCTCTGAGCTGCTCGTGTGCAGACTGAACGCGCGCATCGAGTTCCTTCAATTCGCCAGGTGTCACGCCGTGATCCGCTGTCACGGCGGATGATTTGGCCCTCGCAATGTCTATCTTGATTTCCATTTGTAAACTATAAACCCTTTTCCGCTAGTTGATGAAGGTACGAATCGACTCGCACATTGATTCTCGGTCGTTATCGTCGTGCTTCAACGCTGGCAATGACCTCAAAAACGTCTTGCCGTACGACTTCTGTGTAATGCGGCTGTCAAGCACCACCACGACCCCCCGATCCGTTTTACGGCGTATCAGCCGCCCGAAGCCCTGTCGAAATTTAATGACGGCCAGCGGCATCGTATAGTCGAGAAATGCGCTGCCCCCTTCCGCATCAATCCGCTCCGCACGCGCCTGAAAAATTGGTTCTGTTGGCACGCGAAACGGCAATTTCGCGAGTATAACACACTGGAGCGATTCTCCGGCAACGTCCACGCCTTCCCAGAAGCTGTCTGTGGCGAATAATACGCTGGAGGTATCGGCCCGAAATCTTTCGAGCAGCACGCTGCGCGCGGTATGGCCTTGCTTTAGCGGCGTGATCCCCTGGGCGCGCAAATCATCTTCGAGTTTGTTGAAAGTAACATTGAGTGCATAGAAGGATGTAAACAACACGAAGGCACGCCCCGTGGTCGCCGTCAGTATTTCTCCAATGGTCTCGGCGCATTCCTGGACGAAATCGGCACTGTCCGGCGGGGGCAGGTCTGGAGGCATATACAGCATTGCCTGTTCTTGAAAATCGAATGGCGAATCCAGTGCGATCGACAACAGCTTACGCTCACGCAGCTTCTCCAGCCCGATGCGCTCGAACAGAAAGTCAAACGAACCCGCGACGGAGAGCGTTGCAGAGGTCATGAGAATCGACTTCAAATTTGGATACACCCATTCAGCCAGGGCATCGCCTACGTGAAGCGGACACCGGATCAGTCGCACAATATGAGATCGTTCGGCATCGATTTCGATCCACGGTACCACGGAGGGATCGACATTGCTGCTGGTACTCTCGGTGAAGTTGTTCGCGAGCCTGATGAGGCGGTCTCGATACGCTCCGAGTTGTCCTGTTTCTATGGCAAAAGGCTTCTCGCAATCATCATCGCTGCCGTCAATCTTCTTCAGTCTTGAATAGAGTTGATTGAGTTGAAGGACCAATTGATGAATTTCCTCCGCAGTAGGGAGGACCAGCGTTATATGTATCTCTCTCAACTCGCTCGATCCGACAATCTCTGGAGTGCTAGATGAATTGAAACGGAAGATGCCCGAGTCGAAGCTCAAAGAGCATATCGTGGTTACGACCGGGCCTCCTTCGTCGAAGCCGATACCCCTGCAGAAAATCCGAAAGGCATACTCACTGCCTGAATTTCATATTCCCCTCAATGTCGGAGGACGGTTCTCCGTCTTTACGCCTGTCGGGCTCCTCCCCGCCGCGATCCTCGGGATTGACGTCGACGGGTTGGTTCAAGGGTGCCGCATCATGGACAAGCGCACGTCGAAGCCCTCCCTGAAAGAAAATCCGGCATATCTACGCGCGGCGATTCATTACCTCTTGTGCAAGGAAAAGCAAAAATCGATCTCCGTGATGATGCCCTATTCCGACAAACTGAGTGCTGTCTCGGATTGGTACGCACAGCTCTGGGCCGAAAGCATCGGAAAGATCGTACCTGGCACGAAAACAACACCTGCACACGCGGTAGGGCAGACGCCTGTCAGCGCCCTGGGCGCGACCGATCAGCACTCACAGTTGCAGCTTTATCTGGATGGCCCGAACGACAAGCTCATCACCATACTCGAAGAAACCGCGTTTGACAGCCGACTCAATATCCCCGCAGTATTCGCTAAAATCAAGGCCGCAGAGTATCTTGAAGGAAAAACTATGAATCAGCTCATGGCGGCCGAGCGCAAAGCGACTATTGATGCGCTACGGTCGAAGAACCGTCCCGTGATTCGTGTGACGTTTCCGAGAGTGAATGCCTCTACGATTGCGCAGTTCATGTACATGCTCGAAGTCGAAACCGCCATGGCCGGACAGCTCTTCGGTATTGACGCATTTGACCAGCCGGCGGTCGAATTGATAAAAGTATTCACGCGCAAGAACATGGGAGATTCCAGTGGATAAAGAAGTACCGGAGTTTCGAGACTATGGGGACGGAGGCGACCTCGCTGGCGCACACCGCAATCGCCGGGCATTTCGCTTCTGCGTGATTTCGATTGCATTGCTGACTTTCGGGATGTGGATCGCCGAGAACTTCATTCGATACGGGCAAGCGGAGTCCCTTTACAAAAGCGGTATCACACTGGGAGACAGGAACTCTGCGCGTGTCCCGCTTCTTCAGGCAATCAAACAGGATGCCAATGCCAATGAGACACCGACCGCCAAATATACGCGGGCGGTGGCTGTACGCCAGGAAGACGACGTCATACTTGATTGGTATGACAAAGCCCAGGAACTCGATAGTCGAAATTCGTCGTTTACACTTCGCCACGGTTCACGGTTGTTCATTCTGGGATATCCCGGCGCGGCGCTGGCAAAGTATCAGAAGGCGGAGCTTCTTCTTGACGAAACATCTCCGAATGCACTGATCGGGTATCTTCAGTCTGCATCGATCGCCCAGCAGAAGAACGATCCCGGCGGCATCAACGATGCGATGGCGCTTGCCGCACGCACCAATAACCGGGAAGGCGACATCATTTTTCCCAAACCGCAATGGTTCTTGAGCTACCCTGAAACAGGAACACACTTCGCCATGCTGCAGCGGGAAATTATCGATGAAAGTTGTGCTCCGCTCTACGAATTCAGCAGTCTTATCGCGAAGGCCATCTCGCAAAAAATTGAAGACGAGCAGTTTCAAGATGCCAAAACATGGATTAGTCAGTTACAGCGAATGGGGGACAGACTCCTTCGAAATGCGAAGCCCGCCGGAACCCTCCAGGCATTGGCCGGGATCACCATTCAAATACAAAGTATAGAACTCATTGAAAAACTCGAAGTGGCCCAAATTGGCGCCTCCTCCGAAGAAACGATCGAGCGGCGTGTTAAGCTGTCCAACGCCTACAGGCAGGTGATTGAATACGAGAGTGGACGCGATGCGAACATCGAAGAGGAAGTCTCCATAATGATGCGACCGAGCCTGCTGGGCTTCTGGACCTGGTTCGGATTCGTATTGATATGGGTCGTTGCGTGGTGCATTTATCAGCTGTTCCATTTGCAGAAGTCTGCTTGGACCTTACAGCACAGTCCATTTGGTAAACTGGTACTTGGCGGTGGCGCCGTCATATTCCTGATT
Source organism: Candidatus Hydrogenedentota bacterium (assembly GCA_012965445.1). Next base: position 20,621 of record DTSJ01000368.1, on the reverse strand, counting down.
CTATTGATAATGTTCAGCGCCCTCGGCCACATGCAGGACCACAGCTATCAGTCGGTTACTTTTTTGACCTGGGCATGGATTGGCACTATGGGGTTGCTCGTGGTGCTGGGACTTATCTATCCGGCGACGATGCTTGCGAATGTTGACGATGCCAGTCGAAAAGCTGGTCGCCCCGAGGAAGTTGATCAAATCATACCTTATGCAAAAGTTGTCTATCGGCGTGTCTACGCATCGCTGACGTTGAGATACTACGGAATTCTTACTGGATTTTTCACCATGACACTGTGCCTGTGGATCGTTCTTTACCGTCTCGCTACGGAGCTGTTTCCATGGCAGATCAATCTTTTGGCAAAGGGATTTTTGGACGAAGAAATTATGATTGTCGAGCGAATCCTCTCCGCACTCTAGCGCTCTTCCATGAATGGTCCCGGCGACATACCCGATTTGATAGCGCGATGCAGAACTGGCGACGATGTCGCGCACGCGGAATTTTACGGTCGGTTTCATCCCT
>DTSJ01000368.1:0-20100 GCA_012965445.1 Candidatus Hydrogenedentota bacterium | reverse complement strand
GTGGCGTGCCGTAGTCCAGCAACTAAATAAATTGATTGACTATCATTCCAAAAGTGTAATGCTCTATCCATAGTGGACAGTTGATCCGAGCAATTATGCTGCTAACGGTTGCTGTAGTTTCATGTTGTTTTCATATTGTATGGGCGATTGGTAGCCAAGGGCTGCGTGTCGCCGTTTGGGGTTGTAGAAGGTCTTAATGTATCCGAAGGTGGCACTGGTGGCCGCTTCGTGTGACTGGAATATCTTATCGCGGAGCCATTCGCTTTTCAAGCTGCGGCGAACTGTTTCCAGGCAACAAGGTACATCAAAGCCCTCTATGATATCCTCGTGGATTTTACGGTATCCATACGCACCTTTGCTGTCTTCATGGAACGTTTCAACAGCATCCGTGAATTGTTCACGTCGTTGTTGTTGCGCCGACGGCTTGCGCTTTTTCCACGCATAATACCCGCCAGTACTTACGTTCAAGACACGGCACATCATACGAATCGAATACTCCATCGCGTGTGCCAGCATCCAGGCGTACCTCACAGAACATCCTTTGCTAAGTACGCCGTCGCTTTTTTTAAGATTTCATTATCCATGCGTAACTTCGCATTTTCAGCACGCAACGCCTTCAAATCGTCCGCCACAGGAGTTGTCTCATCGACTGCAGGAAACTCCCCCGATTTCCGAAAGGCCTTTATCCAACTTCCCACCAAATGATGGGCTATCCCAAGACGCCGAGATGCTTCTGCGCATGAATACCCATGCTCCACCACCAACTTGGCCGGCTCAAGCTTAAAATCCCTGTCGTACTTCTTGTTCTTCCGAGTCATCTCACGGTCTCCTTTCAAAGAGAGCTAGTATAACTCGGATCAACCGTCCACTATGGATAGAGCATTACAATCGCCATCGCAGGCTTATTTTTGCAATTTACGTGCTTTTTATATTATTGAGTCGCGCATATCAGTTGACATTTCCAACCCTTTTTCTTATAATCATACAAAGTAAGTAAACTGTAAATACTATTCCAGAAACTGACTATTGCCACGACACGCTCTGTACGCAAAATGGAGGTTAGCCCAGTGAGTGACCGCGACCATAAAGCCTATACCACCTTTGAGGCAGCGAAAATCTGTCACGTAACCCATCACAGTATTAAAAACTGGATAAAGCAGGGGTTGATCAATGCATCCAGAACGCCTGGCGGTCATTACCGGATTCTTGAGCCTGATCTCGATGCTTTTCGCGAAGAATACGATATGTTTCCCAGAGACAAGGGGGCGGCGAAAGAGCGCATCATGATAGTCGACGATGAGCCCGATGCCCTCGCCTTGATGCGGAATATACTGTCGGATCAAGGCTATGAGCTCGTAACGGTCAGCAATGCGACGGAAGTTGGACTTAGAGCGGCCCAACTCATCCCCGACTTAATCCTGTTGGATTTTCTGATGCCGGAACTGAACGGTTTCGACGTGTGCAAAGCCCTCAGAGCAAACGAACTTACACGAAATATCCCAATTATGGCTGTGACTTGCCTGACCAAAGAAGAAGATATCGAACGAATCTTCGAATGTGGTGCCGACGAATACCTTCCAAAGCCTTTCAAAATGGAACAACTCCAGGAAAAAGTGCAGGAGCTAATCGGAAAAGGAAGATCTGTGGGTTAGACCACCATCTCGGAAACCATGGCTTCCTCAAAGTCTCGCGTCGGCATCGAACGAAAAATACTCTCGACCATCCTGTGGGTCGGTGTTCTGCCGATTGCTGTTGTTCTCGTTATGGGCTACATCATCGCTCGGGGAAGCCAGAGTAAAACGGTCAAAGAATCCCTACTGAATTCGGTGCAGAAGACTGCCCAAGGTATCCAAATTGAGTCTTCAGCTCGCATGAGGTTTGCTGAAAACCTTGCAGCCGACGACTATGTTATTCACGCGGTCTCACAATACGAAGAAGACAAAGTCTCTGTTCCGTTTGCCCCATTGGATGATTCAATGCTGCGTGCGTGGCTGGATCGTTATCGCCGCGTTGATAGCAGTGCACCAACTTCTATTGCCATTTACAACCGAGATCGAACTCTGCTCTTGGCAACGCCGGGTCTGACGATTGCGAAACCTCCCTCGGATGACATTCTTAAGGATGCGCAGTCTGCCGCATTCGACTCGTTTCGACCAGATGTCGAAAACAGCCTGATATTCGCCACGGTCGTGGCACCGATATACTCTCCTGCAAAAGAAGAATTGATCGGTTATGTCAGCATCGAAGCGCAGATCAACAGCCTGCTCGAATACGTGATGGGAGCCCCGGCACTCGACAATGGAAAACGGGCGACAAACGACGTGTACCAGATTCTATACCTTCTCGGTGGGGCGGTTGTAACTGTACAGGGCGAAATCGGTTCCTCGCTCGAGGGGATACCGGGACTGGCCAGGATACGCACCAGCGATGTACTGGAATCCTATCTGCTTCAAAACCGGAACAAGGGCGCATTGTCTATTCCCGAGTATATCTGGGTTGATGGAAAGCCGAAACTGAATGCGATGGTTGCCTACCAGCGTCTCAGCGATTTGACACTTACCAACGCCGACGCCTACGTGTTGGTATACCATCCCACGGCACCGTTGTTTTCAAGCATCAACAAGAATGTTTTGCTGTTGTCGATCGGCTGCTTAATTTTCATCGGAATTCTCTGCATCAATGCCTATCGCGAGGTTCACAACAACATTGTGCGACCTGTTTCCCTGCTCAATGAAGGGGCGCAGATCGTCCGCCAAGGCGATTTCGACCTCAAACTGAAGATAGAAACCGGTGACGAAATTGAAGAACTCGCTATGTCCTTCAATAAAATGGCAATCGCTCTCAAATCCAACATTAAGCAACTGGAAGACTCCGAAGAAAAGTACCGGCACCTTGTGACCGCTCTGCGCGATGGTATCTACCAGACCGATATAGACGGCAAGTTGACGTTTTTGAATCAGACAGGTTCAACAATATTCGGGTTCTCCAGTATCGATCACGCGCTCGGGACCCCCATTACAGACTTCTTTGACTCGGACGTAGATTTCGATCCTCTTTCCCTGTCAATCCACCTCATCGAAGGTGACGATCGTACCCGTATGTGGTTGAAACCGCAAGAGGGCGAAGAAATCTGCGTCGAAATTACCCGCAAGCGCATGTTCAATGAAGATGGAATACCGATAGGACTCGAAGGCATTATACGAGACATCACCAAGAGCGTACGTCTGGAAGACGAGGCACGATTGCGCTCCGAGCGCATCAGCGCCATCAACCAGATTGCAAACGTGATCAACTCGAGTCTCGAAGCCGGACGCCTTTATGAGAGCCTTGTCGGTGAGCTCCAAAAGCTGTTGGATTTCGATTACGCTGCCGTCGCACTGTTGAGCGATTCAGGAGACTTCTTCGATGGACGTCAGCTCTGGCCCGATCATGAAGTATCTCCCGGATATACCTTCGCCCTCGATATCGAAGATTCATGCGCCGCATGGGTCGCCCGCGAACGAGAGTGTCTGGTTGTTGATGATCTGCAAAAAGACACCGCGCCATTCGCTTCACAGTTTCCGGAAACAACGAATAGCTGTCTGTGCGTCCCGCTCTACGCCACCGGACGCATCATCGGAACCCTGAACCTCGGTACGCAGAAATCCAACGCGTTTACTTCTCAGGATGTAGAAGCAATCCAGCAGATGGCTCCCCACCTTGCCGTGGCGATCCGAAATGCCCAGCTCCTCACCAACCTTCAACTGTCACTCGAGGAAGTGACGCGTGCACGCGAAAAACTGCATGAGGTCAATGATGAACTGAAATCGCTCGACGAGATGAAGACGAATCTACTTTCAAATGTGTCCCACGAACTGCGTACCCCTCTCGTTTCGGTGATGGGCTACACTGACATGATTCTCAACGCTGAGGCAGGACCCATCAACGGAGTTCAAAAGGAATACCTGGAAATCAGTCTTCGAAATATCGAAAAACTCGTGACGCTGATTGAAAACCTGCTTGATTTCTCCAGGCTGCATCGCGGTGACGAACGCCTCGTATTCGATCAGTTCGACCTGAAGGAATGCGCAAAAAGCAGTATGGAAATAATTCAGCCATTGTCTGACAGTCGCCAGATCAAAGTCGATCTGATTGCGCCGGACACGCCGGTCTGGGTCGATGGCGACAAAGGCAAAATGGGCCAGGTATTCAATAATCTGCTTTCGAACGCTGTAAAGTTCAACGACAACGGAGGTCTCGTGACCATTGAGTTGAAACTCATGCACCGATCCGTGGAAGTTGTTGTTCAAGATACAGGAATCGGTATACCAGAAGAAGCATTGGATAAAGTATTCACACGCTTCTATCAGTACGATGGCTCTTCCACCCGCAAATACGGCGGCACCGGCATAGGACTATCGATCGCACAGGACATCGTCCGCCTGCACGGAAACACGATCACAGCTTCCAGCGAGTCCGGAAAAGGAACCACGTTTCGATTTACGCTGAGTCTGTCAGCTTCGCATATCGAAAAATCGAACGGCGATGTCAGAGAGGAATCAGCAGCCAAGGAACTTCATACGCTCGTAGAACTCGTCACCCTTGATCGCGCGCTCAGCATGCAGATTCGGGACATTCTTACCTCAGAAGGTATGGACATGATTCATGCATCCACCCCAAAGGCTGCTCTGGCGCTGGCCCACCGACATCACCCGGACTGTATACTCATAGACATGAGTCCCTCCGAAACGTTCCATGACGTGATCACCGAACTTTCTGCCGAGGAGTCGGAAACGAATCCGCCCATAATTCTACTCACGAACGATGATGATGTGTATCACAAGTATGCCTCGGTGGTTGACACGCGTGTAAAACGCAACTTCCGAAAGAACAGTCTCCTCAGCGGAATCAGTCATGCGTTGACCGAGGACTACGAGTCTGGACCGCCGGTCGGACACAAAATACTTTGCGTGGACGATGATCCTGAAATTCTGACCTTCGTATCTCGATGTCTGGACACAGAAGGCTACGAGACAGAGTTGTGTGCCACCGGAGAAGAAGCGCTCGAAAGGGTGAAATCCGGCGATTTTGGACTCGTACTGCTCGATATTTCCATGCCCGGCATGGACGGCTGGGAGACCAGCTATCGCATCAAATCCGAACCCGCGCTCAGGGGCATTAAAGTGTACATGGTTACCGCAAAGCCCATCGAACAAAACGGAAGCGGGATGAAAGATTCGAAAGCGGACGGCTTTTTGCTGAAACCGTTTCGCCCGGAAGATCTCCTCCAGCTGGTGCAAAGCCTGGAATTGAAAACGCCCGCGCATTAAAGATATTCTAGGCTCTTTGTCACAACAATCGAACCAAGGAGCTCCCATGAAATACCGTCGATTTGGCCGAACCGACTACGATGTTTCAGTGATTACCTCCGGCGGCATGCGCTACCAGCAATCCTGGAAGGGAAGCGATCCCGTATCCGACGAGAGCCAGGAAAATCTCGAGAAGTGCATTTACAAAGCGATCGACGTGGGCATCAATCATATCGAGACCGCCCGCGGATACGGCACCAGCGAACTTCAGTTAGGCAAGATACTCCCCAAACTGCCCCGCGACGAGATCTATGTGCAGACCAAGATCGGTCCTTCTGCCGATACCGACAAATTCAAGGCTGCGTTCGAAAAATCGATCTCGCTGCTAAACGTGGACTACCTCGATGTCTTCTCCTTTCACGGCATCAATAACGAAGAGTCGCTCGAAGCCGCCCTCAGCTGCTACGAGAAACACGTTAAACAATGGAAAGAGGACGGGCGCGTTCGCGACATCGGGTTCTCCACCCACGGAGACCACCGCATTATCTGCAAAGCCCTCAGGACGGGAATTTTCGACCACGTCAATCTCCACTGGTACTACATCAACCAGGAAAACTGGCCGGCAATCGAAGAAGCAAAACGTCAGGATTCGGGCGTATTCATTATTAGCCCGAACGACAAAGGCGGACTCCTGTACAAACCCAGCGAAAAACTCGTCGAGCTCACAGCGCCCCTGCATCCCATGGTGTTCAATGGACTGTTCTGTCTTTCAAAGCCCGAAGTACACACGCTGAGCTGCGGAGTTTCGAGGCCCGAGGATTTTGACGTACACGTCGAGATGGTTGAAATGATGGACCGTACGGAAGAGCTGCTACCGCCCATTATCGAACGCCTCGAAGCAGCTCTCGCCGAATCACTGGGCGACGAATGGGCGCGGAACTGGGATCAGGGTCTTCCTTACTGGGATGAAACTCCAGGCGAAATTAACGTCTCGGTCATCCTGCGCCTGCGCAACCTGGCAGTCGCGTACGACATGATCGAATACGGTAAAATCCGCTACAACATGCTCGGAAACGCAGGCGCATGGTTCCCCGGCAATCAGTCCGCTGAATTTGATACGGAAGAAATCGCGGCTGCCGTAAGCCAATCGCCGCTCGCAGATAAAATACCCGATGCCCTCGCCGATGCACACAGGCTGCTCAAAGGTGAGGAGAGCAAGCGCCTCCAGGTAGATTGACCCGTACCAGGATTACTCCTTGCGCGCGACCGCGAAAATCGACGAGCCGAAGGGGAGTGATACGCGGCGAAGAAGGACACGTTCGAACAACAGAATACTTTCCAGCATTGACGTTGTCGCTGACTCCCGATACCCTGCAAGATCGGATTTGTCAGATTCCTTGCCAACTTGAAGCATACGTACAAGTACCACAATCGGAAATAACAGCGTGTTCCAATAGGTAGTTCGCGATCGAGTAAATCCTGTCTCTTCAAGCAGGCTCCGAATCGAACTCCTGAAAAAGCGTTGATCCGTATGAACCGCGAGGTCGTGACGCGACATCAGCCAGGGATAGGCCGGCACATTCAACAAAACGATCCCCCCCGATTTCAGCACACGCATGACTTCGTGCAGGGGTATCGACTTGTCCGGAACATCGCGGTGATAGAGTACGTCCATGAGTAAGACTACGTCAAACGAAGTATCTTCGTATGGAAGCGACGATGCATCACCCTGGACCAGTGCATGAAGATCGCGCGATTTCGACAACCGCAGCGCAGCGCTCGAAAGATCCAGCCCGATTACCGTTCCGTACTGCTGCATCAAAGAAACGTTCGCACCAGTCCCGCAGCCCACATCAAGAATGCGTGGTTTGCCTCCCTCGGCAAATTGCTTCATATACATCGTAATCAGACCGCGTAGCCCTCGATACCACCAATGCACGTCCTCGACGTCAGCCATAATTTCATATTCGGAAGGGTTCATAACTGTCCAAACGCATTGACCGCTTCGGACACTACTTCGATAGAATCGTCGGACAATCCCGGATACAACGGAAGCGAAAGAAGCGACTTCGCCGCCGATTCGCTGACTGGAAAATCGCCCTCATTGTAAGGCATAAATTCATACGCTGGCTGCAAAAGTATCGGAATCGGATAATGGATCAACGTACCAATTCCAGACTCGGTCATCCTCTTTTGTAGCAAATCGCGCTCGGCGGTCCGTATCGCATAAAGATGCCAACTCGATTCAGCCCATCCGGCCTCGCCCGGTTTCATCACGGATTCAGCGCTAATCAACTCCGCATATCGACTCGCGGCTTCTCTCCGTTTTACATTCGCATCGGAAAGGTGGGGGAGTTTTACCCGCAATATCGCCGCCTGCACCTCATCAAGCCGACTGTTGATCCCCTCCGAATCATGCACGTATCGTTCTCGCTCCCCGTACACACGCAACTGTCGAACCCGATCTGCAAGCCCCGTATCGCTCGTGACGACCGCGCCTCCGTCCCCATAGGCACCCAAATTTTTGCTCGGATAAAAACTAAACGCGCCCGCATTCCCGATGGTTCCGCACAACTTTCCCTTGTACCGGGCCCCATGCGCCTGTGCGCAGTCCTCGACCACCGACAGTCCGTGCGCTTCCGCAAATGCCATGATCGGGTCCATGTCGCAGGGATGCCCATACAAATGCACTGGGACGATCGCTTTCGTTCGCGACGTAAGCGCCACTTCGAGTAAACTCGCGTCCATCGTCAATGTTGCAGAATCCACATCCACCAAAGCAGGCATCGCGCCCGTCGCACGAATCGCCGCAACCGTCGGTACACACGTGTTCGCGACAGTAATCACCTCATCATCACGCCCGACTCCCAACCCCATCAAAGCCAGCTGAATCGCGTCCGTCCCGGAGCCAACACCGACAGCGTGGGGGATACCCAGCCACTCTGCCCATTCCCGCTCGAACAACTTCCCCTCATCGCCGAGAACATACGAGGCGCTTTCCAACACGCGACCCACGGCGTTGCTAATCTCCTCCGCGATGGGTTCGTGCTGCACCTTTAAATCCAGAAACGGTATCTCCATCACGGTTTCTCGCCTATACCCAGCCGGTAATGCAGAAAGTCGCGAATCCAGAGTCCCCGCAGCTGCCACACGACCCGCGCGATGCGTGGAAAATTAAAAAACTGAGACTTCCCGTGTGCGCGTTCAAAGTGATGTACCGGCACCTCCGCGATCCGGCAGCCCTCGCGCAGGGATTTCGTCATCAGCTCCGCACAGATCACACCGCTATCCTCTTTCAAATGCACCTTGTCAAACACCGAGCGTCGAATCAGTCGGAAATCACAATCTGTATCCCGAATCTTCAACCCGAACGACAACTTCACGATCCAGTGATATACCCGGCCAATTATTATTCGATGAAAAGGATCATTCCGCGTAATCTTGTATCCCTGAACGATATCCACATCGTCACGCGCGAATTCCATCAGCAATTCCATTTCCCGCACATCATATTGGCAGTCGCCGTCTGTATAGAAAATCCACTCTTTCGTACCCGAAGCAAACCCTGTCCGCAACGCGCCCCCGTACCCCTTGTTCGATTCATGACGATGTACATGCACCTGCGGGAATCGCGACTCAATGTCATCCAGCAGCTCCAGCGTATGCGCCTCGCTTCCGTCATCAACAATCGTCACTTCATAGTCCAGCCCCAGACGCTCAGCCGTCTGCACGGTCAGCTGGATCATGCTCCCCATCGTACCCCAATCGTTGTAGCAGGGATAGAATATCGACACGCCCAGTCCCGCGTAAGGTCTGGAATCAGTTTCGTTGTCGGTCAAAATATGTGGTTCCCTTCGTTCGATCGGTACGTATTACGGCGTATCTTCCAATTCGATGCGCGCCTTCGAGCGTCTCGGCGTTTACAGGATCAAAGTCTACATTATAAATAATTACGTCATATTTATCGTCTATATCCGACAGATCTGCAATCCCATGAATATTCCGCTGCGCCATGAAATCCATACTCATTCCTATTGGCCAATACGCCGACGCGATAAAAACGTCCTCCGGGAGAGACCGAAGATACTCTGCAAGATCGCGCTCGTCAGCGGCCTCATCCTGCATGTAGATCAGGCCGAGCTGCTCAATCAGACGATACCCGCACGGGATCAGCACGGATACACCCGCGAGCAGGAACACGATTCGCTGCCTGGGCGGCGACGCAGAGTCCCGCACTGCCCGGTATCCTCGCAAGATCATCGGCCCCGAGAAAATACCCACGATAGCGCAACTGTACCACATATACCGGAAAATCGACGCGGGCGTATAGAATATCCACCAGAACAAATATAGCTCGCTCGAAAGCAGCGACACGCGAAGTGCCGGATTTTGTATTCGTTCGAACAGTTGTGGAATCGCATACAGGACAATCACGAGGAGCGATGCGGAATAAACCGGCTGGTTCGCAAACCATTCGAACCCGTTCCGCGAAGACGGCAGCCCGAACATTAGATAGTGGCGATAAAGAAAAACCATCGAAATTTCTTCCGTGACAAGATAACTGTAGTATGCAGTCGTAACGTACCACGTGCCAAGCACGGCCAGCCCTCCAACCCCCGGCAACAGGATCTGTTTCGCCGAAATCTGCTTTGTCGTAAGTCGATCATAGAGCCACACACCGATGATCGGGAAGACAGACAGAAAGAGAAAGGATTTCGCGAGAATCCCCAACCCCCAAAGTACACCCGATGCAACAGCCAGAGCGTTCCCCCTATCCGAATGAAACGACCGCCCCCAGCACACCATACTCCAGACCAAAAACATCAGCGCAGGAACTTCCCCGTATAGCGATCTCGCCAGATATATTGTGCCGAATGAGAGCGTCGTTATAGCGACCGAAAGCACGGCTTCCCGCCTTCCCCAGAAATCCTGTACAAGCACGAAAATTCCAAAAGCCAGACCCAAAAAAAATGTGCCCATCACCATCCGCGCTACAGTAATCGTCGGAGAGAAAGTCTTGAACGCCAGCGCGATCGGCCCTAAAACTGACGGCCCCACGGAATCAACATGGTCGAAATAAGTGAACCCTGCGGTCGGATTGCCCGACGCATAGGCGGAGTATTCGGAAATATTTCGCACGACCACAAGATGACGCACTTCGTCCGGCGCGCTCCACGGATACTCGTGAAGCATCGGATACCCAACCGCTAAAAGCAGGATGCCAACAACAGCATACAGCCATCGCGGCGTGGATTCTCGCGGAATCGATTTGTGGGGAACAGGCTTTACTTTCTCGCGAGACCGATGTGCCAGGAGCGCGCAGATTCCGAGCATGAGTGTGAAGAATACCCCCTTCACCAACAAACGGAATACCAGACCTTCCTCCGCGTACCCCATAAGCCAAAGTCTCAACAAAATAACGAACGATGCTACAGCCGCGAATCCAAAACAGACCAGACCGGATATCAAAAGCCACTGAACATACGCGTCGGCTCGTCGCGCACCGTCGCTGTCGCCGTTTTTGACTGAAGTGGACTCGGCCCCCACAATATCGTCCTCAAGATCAGTTCTCATCGTCAACATTCAGCAGTATATCACCGTAAGTGCATACCGACAAGTTTGTTACGTTCTCTGTCGAGGTGATATGGTATAGCGCAGAAACGAGGAGCTCCGCAATGTCAGACGAAGGCATTTTCTTACAAAACGTCATAGCGCTCATCTGGGATTTTGATAAAACCCTGTCGCCTGTCTACATGCAAAAGCCGTTGTTCGATGAATTCGATATCAACAGTGATACATTCTGGGAGGAAGTCAACGCCCTCCCGGACTATTATCGGCAGGCCGGCATCAGTATTAACGAAGATACCTGCTATCTCGGTCACCTCCTCTCCTACGTCCAGCACGGTAAAATGCCCGGACTCACGAACGCAAAACTCACCGAACTGGGTAGTAAAATAGACCTTTTCCCGGGACTCCCCGGCTTTTTCGACGAGATTAAAGAGTCGATCAGAAAACCCGAATTCGCTGAAGCGGACATCACGATAGAACACTACATTGTCAGCACCGGACTCGATGCGATGATTCGCGGCACCGAGGTGGCTTCCCGAGTGGACGGAATATGGGCATCCGTGTTCATAGAAAAACCCGCCGAACCAGGAAGAGTCAAAGGACACAATCCCGAAGGCGGAGAAATCAGCCAGATTGCAGGATTTCTCGACAATACCACCAAGACTCGAGCCATCTTCGAAATCAACAAAGGCGTCAATAAAACAGCAGGTTTCAGCGTAAACGATTCCATCGACAAAGAAAAACGCCGCGTTCCCTTCGAAAACATGATCTACATCGCCGATGGCCCAAGTGACATACCGTCCTTCTCAGTAGTCAAACGAAACGGAGGACTCGCCTACGCGGTCTACGATCCATATGTCGATGGACACTACGAGCAGGCAGTTGGATTACTCGATTCGAAACGTGTCGATCAATGCGGGCCCGCCGACTATCGGTCTGGATCAGAAACGCACCGCTGGCTCGGACACAAGGTTGACGACATGGCAAGGCGCATTCTGAACAAACGAAAAAAAACCATTGAGCAGTCCGTCACGCCCGCACCGTCGCATTGAGTTTAATCACCCATTCCGCCTTGATATAATCCCCCAATGAACCCATCCCCACTCGTTCACGTCCTAATCATAAACTGGAACGGACTCGAACATTTACAAGACTGCTTCGAGTCGCTGCTTTCCTCCCCATATTCCAACGCAAAATTCATTCTCCTCGACAACGCCACCGACGACGACTCTGTCGCCTACGTCCGGGAACACTTCGGAAACGACCCTCGAGTAGATTTCCGCCTCCTCGACGAAAACCTCGGTTGGTCTCGAGCGAACAACGAAGGCATGAAAGCTGCTCTCGATGCCGGAGCCGATTACGTTCTTCTGCTGAACAATGACACCCGCGTAGAACCAGACTTTCTCGATAAACTCGTTGAACACGCAGAGTCCGACCCAGAAATCGGTGCCTTGTCACCGCGTATCCTCATGTTTGACGACTCCCAAATCATCAATTCCGTCGGTCTCGAAGCATCCATCATCGGATCGGGATGGGACAGGGGTATCGGACGAATCGACTCACTGGAATGGGACTCGAATGAAGCCATCCTCGGCGTTTGCGGCGCCGCAATGTTCCTGCGCACATCTGCGCTGCAAGAATCCGGACTTCTCCCAGATGATTTCGAAATCTACCTCGACGATCTCGATCTATGTCTGCGCATCTGGAACTCCGGGTATACAATCAAACTCTGTTACGCTTCCGTCGTCCATCACAAGTTCAGCGCGACAATGGGGGAGGGCAAGCGCGCACGGCATAAATACTACCTGAACACACGCAATCGCAGCAGGATCGTCCTCCGCAATTTCCCCTCTAACCAGTTACTGCGCGCTCTCCTTACAATCGATTTTGCGGAAGCGAAAGCCGTGGGCCGTGCGATTCTCGATGGAGACCTTTGGAAAATACCGCTACACTTACGTTCCTGGATCGATTTCTTCCTCTATATACCGAAGGCAATCAGTCATAGACGCACACATCATCCGCGTACCGCGTCGCAAGACCTGATTCGCAATCGGCCCCTGTTTTTTCCTGGCGTCGTTTTTCCTGAGAACGGATGGTATCCTCCAATCGACATCGACGGAGCCGAATACAGACCCATGGCGAAAACAGCGGAGTACGAACACACAGGGGGTAAGCTGAGAATACGGATCGCCAACCCGCATAAGAACGTGGCCCATACGGAAATATCCATCACCCATTCGGATGATACGATAGCCACACTCGATGATGAAAAATTCTCGCATGCCGAATTCGATGTACTGGCAGGCACGATTACTTTTCGTGCGAACGCGATCATCTCAGCAGAGCAATCCGGACTTCTTCATGATGTAGGCGGATGGATATCAATCGAGACCGATTCAAGAAATATAGCGTAATGAACATCAGCTCGAAATTTTTACTGTCCATGCTCGGCGCGATTGGAGTATCCATCCTGCTCGGACTGTTGTCGGCCATCTCAGCGTGCCAACGTCCGATGTCGGCAAGTCGGCGCAGATCCGCATGGGCGTAGATGACGACGAGGATTTGGCACCGCGCCAGCATAATACCTAGTTCATGGCCTCAATCGGGCCCGGCTCTCCTCTTCCCTCCATTCTCCTTGAGATTCAATACGCCTACGAAGTCGGGATCACCGAAATTATTCTCCAATCACCGATCCCTTGGACACCAGAGCAGCAGTCGCGTTTAGCGGAGGCTATCGAAGGGGTCAAGGGTCCGGGCAGCGACATTACAATCTCTATTGCACTCGATTGCAATCCTCCCCAGTCATGGCTGCGCGATAATCCCGATGAGGCCTCGACGTCAAAAGTTGACGGTGTCACGTATCCCAGCATCGGTTCGATAAAGTGAAAGGACGAAACACAGTCGCGGACTAAGGTTCTATTGACCACCCTCGATTCGGATATTCGGAGTGGACGAGTCACGGGAGTGATTCTGCAGGGCCTCGAAAACGGGCAATGGATCAGAAGCGGCGCGTACGATTCCTCGCCCGCTCATCGAGCCTCTTTTCGACAATGGGTGACGAGTCGATATTCGGATATAGAAACACTCAAATCCGCCTGGAATGACCCCAGCCTCGGCTCGTTGGAATCGATTTCACTTCCGGACTTTGCCGAGCCTGAATCCCCACAGGAACTGTTCCTCTCGATTGAAACGGAACAGTCGAAAATTGACTACAATTTGTTTCTAAGCGAACATACTGTGGCATTCATCGTAGACTTGGCGACCGCGATACGTGCACAGACAAATCCTGAATTCAGTATTTTCGCAGCATATCCCAATCTACTGGAACACACCGGTACCGCGGCCGGAAGTTGGGGGATTCGCGAGTTACAAGCCGGTCCGGTCGACGGCATGGTGACCTAGCTTCATTCTCGACATCGTCAGGTCGGGCAGCACGGCTATTTTGCATTGCCAATTTTTTCGGCATCGCAAACCTTGTCGCTGGATGCCACCTATACTGGTATCGGATACGATTCGAATGCCAGGGTAATCAATATTTCTGGTACCTTCATTCCCAACCACATATTCAATCTTGTGGCACGAAACGCCGTGATTACAACACTCTCGGGAACAACCTAGGTCATATCAGATTCCTCAGGGATCGGTACCTTCGCGCACAAGCCGCTCTGGAAGCAGCTCGATACGCTTCTCTTAATACGTCACGACATCCGAGAGTCCCGTAAAACATTCGCGGCGAAACTCACCGTCGTCATCGACCAAAACGGAAGCCCGTTCATTAAAAACTCAACCGTCTATTCCTCCATATTCGAATCATTGGTCGACACCCTCGCACATTCAGGTATCGATTTCAGCTGGACGACTCTCGACGCCTTACTCTCGAATGAATCCAATGCGGCGTCCGTCTACTTGTTTCCGGATCTGTTTCAGATTTCAACTGAAGCGCGCGCACAGCTTCATGCGTTCTGGAAGGCCCAGCAGGCAACGGCCATATGGCTCTTTGCACCGGGATATATCGGGGAGTCCGCCGATGTCGACAATATTTCGGCACTGACAGGGATTACCACATCGTTGCGCGATTCGGCTAAAAAGAGCGGATCAAAGTTCGCATTTTCCGGAACATGGATTGAAGAGAATCAGGATTACGGAATAGAACAGACTATATCTCCAACCTTTGAGTCCAATGACGAATACGCCGATCCCCTGGCCCGCTATCGAGACGACGACTCCATCAGCGCCGCCATGAAATATCTCGAAGACGGATGGACCTCAATCGCAATATACGAACCCACGCTGACGTCCGAACTCCTCCGCGATTTGTTCTATATCATGGAGATCCCGCTCGATGTTTCCGTAATGGGGAGATCCGCTAACCCGATCGCCTACTCAAATTCGGACAATATTCTCCTCTACAGCCCTGAAGATACCGTCGCCAATCTGGAATTCGATACTAACCGGGATGTCTTGAACGTGCTGGACGTTAAACAGGGCTGGACCGACTCACGCACCGTAAAGATTGACCTGAAAGCCGGAGAAACGGTACTTCTGAACGTGCGCTGAGGCTTATCCACTCTTGCATCCCAATCCGAAACACTCTATAATCCAGATCATTGGTTCGAGTAAAAAAAACGAAAAGGAGTCCGCGCGCTAAATCTACCGATGTCAGGGTACTGGGAAGAACGGTGTGAATCCGTCGCAGTCGCGCTGCTGTAACCGGTTACGAAATTCACAACAAAGCCACTGTCCGTTGGGATGGGAAGGCGTGAAGAGTAGGACGATCCGGAAGCCAGAAGACCAGCCCCCGCACATCTTTCAAATCTCAAACCGGTTGTTTCCGCCTGAGGTCACGTGACCCCGCGCACGAATCAGCCAACACCACACAGACGCTGTATCTGTAACCAAAGGATTCAGAATGCTGAACAGACTTTTTGCAATTTCACTCGCTATCCTATGTTCTATCGGAGCCTACGCCGAAATTCCAGACGTAAACGATTTCAGAATCGTTCCCCAGTTTCCCCAGCCCGCAACGGGTGCCTTCGGCGTCGTAGGAACGGCCACAACAAGCGGAAAATTCGTACTGTGGGACGGAGAAACCGTATACCTCCAAGCCTCCGCCGGAAGCGATAAACTCACGGCAATAGCGACCGGCTACCTCGGCGATCCAGGATTCGTCACCATCGCTCCCGATGGAAGAACTCTTATGATGGGTGCCGGCTTCCAGACTGTAATGTATCTGCTTGATCTTCGAGCACCCGTGGACTTTGTCGAAGGCGAAGAAATCACCGTCCCAGAACACTTTTCCGGTGCATTCCTCAGTAGCAACCTCATCATCCTTGATCGCTCAACGGACGATTTCCTCGCCTCTGAACTTGTCGTCCTCGATCTCGATGTAATCACCGCGCCCGCTGTCCGGACACGTACGCAGCCGTTGTTCCACTCAGTACTCGAGTTTCCACGAGTCGATCCAGCCACCCGTGACGTGATCGTCGACAAACCGGACAGTTCCTACTCGGCAAAACTGTTTGTCAGTCGAGATCGCACACTCCTCTACGCGATGGATGCAAACACAAGGGAACTCCGCGTCTTCTTCGTCACTGATTTCATAGATGCCTTCGAAAACATGACGACCCTCGACTGGGCGACCGATGGCACCTTGATTGGCCTGCCCGGAGACTTTTTTTCTGAAGGCGTTGCTGGTGAAAATCCAGATGAAGAACTCATCATCGGCGGCTCCGAAGGCTTCGGTGCTCCAGGTGGCGTGATGTACGTTGATCCCGAGGATCCGGCCCTGATTCTAGCCACCCTCGATCCCGCAGGAACCGAACCGTTCTATAATGCCATCTACAATCGTGCCACAGATGAGCTGATCGCCATCGACTCGACATTCGGGCAGCCGCTCGAGGCTTACGCGCGCGAATCTGCAATTGCCCCCGTTCCTCCCCGAAATCCATGCGCCGACTTCAACGATAATTTCACGCAATGGGATACCTTCACCACTGAGAATGGCCTGAACCCGGACACTGCCGATATAGACGACGACGGAATACCCGAAAAGGCCATTCTGGCCCTCATTCAGCGCGTGTCCTGCGGATTCGGTTCCAAACTCAGATCGGCCACCCTGGTCGCATACGATCTCAATCTGGATGCTGTCGATGCCGAAAGCGACACCGCAGAATTGTCCGACTATCGCGAACTCCTCGCGGCACTCATGATTATCAGCGAAGACATGCATGCTGCATTGCCGCTTCTGTTAAACGAAAGTATGCTCTCCCTCGACAACGACTACGTTCGGGTCACGTGCAGCGCCGGCGAATGCCAGCCCGAGTTCGAAGAAAAGCAGATCGCGGCGCTCCAAGTCGGGCTACGCACCGAAGACGAACCCTATTCCGCATCCGGCGACCTTGATTTCGACGGCACATCCAACCTGACTGAATACAGGAACGTGATCGCCAACGGCGGCAGCAACAGCGACTTCGTACTCGCCGCGACTTCCTCAAGCCTCGACGGCTCAAGCACCCTCGAACGCCACTCCAGCAGCAGCGGATGTTTCATCGCGACCGCCGCCTATGGTACACCCCTCGCTGGAGAAATCGATGAACTCCGCGACTTCCGCGATACCTGGCTCCTCTCGACTCCCCTGGGATCAGCGTTTGTGGGCACCTACTATCGCCTAAGCCCGCCAGTCGCAGACCAAGTCGCGCAGCACGCAGGTTTGCGCAGGTTCGTCCAAGTCGCATTGATCCCCATCGTGTTCATCGTGAAAATGGTGAACACATCGCTCGGTTTCACTGCTTCAGCAGTCACATTGCTGCTCCTGTGTTTCATCGCGCGATACCGCAATTCGAGATCCCCACACCGAATCCGCTCCTAAAACACGTCGAAGCAAAACCATGCGCACGACGTGTACCATACTCGCGATTTGCATTATCGGCATGTCCGCCCGGGCTTCTTCAGAAGATCCTTGGGCGGACAACGTCGTCTCTTCCATTACCACCGATCCATTCCCCGGCTTCGACGATCCCGCCGCTGTCCTCGGCCCGCCCGTAGGCATTTCACCCACCGTCCCCGTCAATACCCTCAACTCCGTCCCGCAGCTGCTCAGCCTCGGAACGCCCCTCGCAGATCCCCGTGCACACATAACCGTTTCCTTCGATACCCCCATCGAAGATGATCTCGATAATTTCATGGGTCTCGATTTCATCGTATACTCCAATGCCTTCTGGATAGGCGAAGATCCCCGGCTAAAATTCCAGGAACCCGCTATCGTCGAAGTCAGCGCAGACGGCGCAAACTGGTTCCTCATTCCCGGAAGCCGCGCCTTCGGCTACGCGAACGGCGACCTCCCCATCAAAGTCGAGCCGGACGGAAGCGACAACTCCGCAGATACATCCCTCATGGCAGGCTCCATACTCAATCCCAACGGAAACACGGATGAGTTCAATTGGGGCTACGCGGAACTCTCCCCGACCCTAGCGCCCTACCTCGATAACTACCTCCGCCCCGACGATCCCCTCACCGTCGGCACTACGACGCGAAGTGGGGGAGGAGACGCCTTCGACATCGCCTGGGCAATCGATCAGAACGGCAGTCTCGCTGACCTCTCCGCGATCAGCTACGTCCGCATCTCCCCCTTCATAGATCGCAACGGCAGCACCTCCCCCGAAATCACGGCCGTCGCAGATGTTGCCGCAAGTATCGACACTGACGGCGACGGCATTCTCGACGACTACGAGACGCGCGTTCTCGGCACCAATCCCAATCGTCGCGTCAACACCATGCTCGCCCTCGAGGTCCCCGCCATCGAAGGTGGCAGCCCGCTTGGCACAACAGTCGCCGAACTCTGGGACGACATCGGAAACGGAATTCGCCTCATCTCCACAGGCATCCGGACCAGCGACACCCTGTTCATGATCGTCGACCTGACAAGTCCCGCTTCCCCGTCCGGCTCAATCGATGCCCCGGCGACCCTCCTCAGTTCCCGCACATTCGATGTGGATTCCACCGTTACAGATTGCTTGTCCGAAGAGGTCGACGCCGAAATCACCATGTCTTACCGACCCAGCGAAATTCAGGGCCTCGACGAAGCCAGCCTGACCCCCTACCGATTCAACGGCTTCAAATACACCCAAGCGAACATCACCAACGTATCCCTGGACACCAGCACCAACGAAATCATATTCAACTCGCAGTATTCAGGCCTTTTCGTTCTCGCATCCGTCCCCGGCACTGGCGAACCCGGCCTCGCAGAAGTATGGGTAGACTTCGATCACAAAGGAGTCCAGAACGGGGGAGAGGCCGCGCCCTTCAGCAAGCTCGGCGATGCCCTCCTGACTCTCAGCGATTTCGGCACGCTTAACCTGTTCCCCGGAACAACGTCCGAGACACTCCTCGCCGACAGTCCAGCAACATGGATCAGCACGGGGCTCGTCAGAATCGGCGAAGCGGGTGCCGCACCAGCCCTAAGATCGCCAGCAATTCCACCGCGAACGTCGTTGGCTTTCACCAAGCAAACCGAAACAATGAGAATACTCTCCTCCTTCGGCTCAACCCTTATCACCCTCGACGGAGTCCTGCAAGGAAACACGATAACCCCCGCCGCCCCCCCGGAATCTACGCCCGAAGACCCGAATCAGCCCTCCCAAGTCCAACCGGAAGCTCCCGGAGTCCCCTTGAACACTCCATTCCTCCTCATCTCCAGCGCTATCCTCTTCGGCATGCTCTTTCCCCGCACACGCAGGCGATCAACCAACACCAAAGGCTTCACCCTCATCGAACTCATGGCCGTCATCGCCATCATAAGCATACTCGCCATCATGCTCCTGCCCGCATTAAGTCGCGCGCAGCAAAAAGCACGCGGTATGGAATGCGTTAACAACCTTCGCCAGCTCTACCTCGCGAATTCCATGTTTGCCGACGAAAACAACGGACGCTACGTCAGTGCCGCGCCCGATATCGCCGAACCCGGAGGCGGCCTTAAGCGCTGGCACGGAAAACGAAAATCTCTTGACCACGAATTCGATTCCCAGGCAGGCCCCCTCGCCGAATATCTCTCCTTCGGCATCGTAAAAACCTGCCCGATCTTTGTCGAATTCAAAGACAACGAACACGCAGGCAACGCATTCGAATCCGGCACCGGCGGCTACGGCTACAACGCGGTCTACATCGGCGGGACCCCATACAGCAACGACTTTCCACAATCCAATCGCATCGCAACACTGAACACACGCGTACACAACCCCGCCTACAC
>DTSJ01000367.1 GCA_012965445.1 Candidatus Hydrogenedentota bacterium | reverse complement strand
CACGCAGCGGCGAAGCAATATTCTCGAACACCGTAAGTGATGGATAATTCACAAACTGCTGATACACAAACGCGACTTCCCGCTTCTGAACCGCCATATTCGTGACGTCAACATCATCGAAAAAGACACGTCCGCTGTCCGGACGCTCAATCCCCGCAATAATCCGCAGCAGCGTCGTCTTCCCGCTCCCCGTAGCCCCCAAAAGCGTCGCAAAATCCCCGTCCGCCACCTCAAAAGACACATCCGTCAGGAGCGAATGTCCCTGATTCGACTTGCTGATTCCATCAACAACGATGCCCATATTATGAAGGTGTTCCAGCCTCTAAAGCGTAGCGTTTGCGTGACCATTTAGTAAGTCCGAGTATACGTGTTGCCTCGCAAGCGTTGCAATCCGCCAAATCGAAGTCGGCCTCGGTAGAGGCCACACTCACTACGACAACAACAAAGACAAAACCGCCCACCGATCCGCATCCCTGAGCCACCTCTGCAACATCGCCATGTACACAGGCCGCACCATCAACTGGGATCCCCGCACAGAAACTATCATCAACGACAAAGGCGCCTCCGACATGCTAAAAGCCCCCTACCGAGGACGCTGGAAACTGGGATAGCACAACAGAATCACGTTCGTTCACGAACACGAGAGCTTCTGTGTATACAGAGGCTCTCATTTTGTATACTGGCTCCTCATTTCAATCCGAAATCGGAGTTCCAAAATGCGTTCCCTTCTGATCCTCTGCCTCCTCACATTTACAACCGCAACAGCCGACCTGATCCACCTGGATCTCACCAACGACACCCATCGCCAAGTCGTCGTGGATCGCGAAAAAGGCCAATACCTCGGCCATCCGACAACCGTTCTCCTCGAAGACAACAAGACCATGCTCTGCGTATACCCCATGGGACACGGGCGCGGCGGCATCGTCTACAAACGCTCCTACGACGCCGGGCTCACCTGGTCCGAACGCCTCCCCACACCCGAATCATGGAAGACTTCACGCGAAGTCCCCACCCTCCACCGCGTCATCGACGCCCAGGGCAAAAAACGCATCATCATGTTCTCCGGACTCTACCCCACCCGTATGTCCGTCACCGAAGACGACGGACTCACCTGGTCAGAACTGGAACCCCTCGGCGACTGGGGCGGCATCGTCGTCATGGGATTCGCAGAACCCATCCGCACCGGCCCCGGACACTACATGGCCATGTTCCACGACGACGGACGCTTCTTCACCAATACCCCAAACAAAAAAGATCCTCCCGAATTCATCCTCTACAAAACCCTCTCCAAAGACGGCGGCCTCACCTGGTCCTATCCCACAATCGTCGAGCGCTCCACCGAAAAACACATCTGCGAACCCGGACTCATACGGTCCCCCGACGGCAAACAACTCGCCATCCTCCTGCGCGATAACAGCCGACGCCACAACTCCCAGATAATCTTCTCCAGCGACGAAGGCCGCACCTGGACCATACCCCGCGCGCTCCCCGATTCGCTCAACGGTGATCGCCACACCGGAAAATGCAGCCCCGACGGTCGCCTCTTCATCTCCTTCCGTAGCAATAGTCCCAGCCCGAAAAAAGCCCTGACGGAAGGCGACTGGGCCGCATGGGTCGGCACATGGGAAGACCTCGTGTCCGGCGCAGAAGGCCAATACCACATCCGCCTCAAAGACAACACCAAAGGCAAAGACTGCGCCTACCCCGGCGTAGAAATTCTCCCCGACGGCACCTTCGTAACGACAACCTACGGCCATTGGGAAAAAGACGAAGACCCCTACATCCTCAGCGTCCGCCTGAAACTCGAAGAACTCGACGCCATGGCGGCCCGTGGCGATATCATGACGAAGTAACCAACTAGCAAAACCGAACAATTTCAAAAAGGAGCACCCCCGTGAGCGAAAATCACCCAGAAGGCACCATCACGACCGAGATAAGAGGCCACACATTTTTGATGGGCCTCGATCGCCCAAAAAAATACAACGGCATCACCCCCAAAATGTTCCAGGAACTCACCGAAGCCTACCTCGAACTCAAAAACAACGACGACCTCCGCGTCGGAGTGCTCTTCGGACACGGTGATCACTTCACCGCCGGAATCGATCTCCCCATGAATCGCGAATACATGAAACAAGGCAAACGCGCCTACGTCAACACCGAAGTCGACATCTACGGACAAAAAATTAAACTCACCAAACCCCTTATCACCGCCGTCCAGGGATACACCTACACCGCCGGAATCGAAATGGCC
>DTSJ01000366.1 GCA_012965445.1 Candidatus Hydrogenedentota bacterium | reverse complement strand
ATCCGAGGGGAGGGAAATCAATTCGAATATAGCGCTATCGAAAGGCGATCCAGGAGAGACGATATCTCCAAATTGGCCGTCTGCGCGAATATGACTCGGTGAATCCAGGCGGAGTTCACCTTCCTGTTTTTGTTCGCCGTGACATTCCAAACATCGTGATACTAGGATTGGCCACACGTCTATATCAAAACGAATAGACTCTTCGGCAGTACTGTTCGCAGTCACCGCCATTGCGACGGCCAAGCCTGCGTTGACGATCAATCTATGCACACATACCCTTACCTTTCCCAATCAAAGGAAACTAACACAGCGATGTCACTACGGTCAATCACCGCGTAAGGTCAAAATATTCAGGCTACATGAATAGCTGATGATTCGGTTTCTTGTGGCTGTATTGCTTTATCCATAGTGGGCAGTCGATCCGAGAAATTATGCCGCTAGCTTATTGTGCTGTCTGACGTTGTTTTCGTAGTTGATGGGCGATCGTGTAGTACTACCCCTTGAATCCTGATAAATCTAGCGAATCTGAAAGTACTGAAGTTGGTAAGTATGCGTTGTCTGCACGCACTTCCGACACTTGGGCGATATACAATTGAACCTTTGAAACTCTGGTTTTCTACCAAGACGTCAAGCCACACGATTTTTATTTCTCAATGGGTTTCACCTAGAAGAGATTGCCCTCTAAGGTTCCGGCAGCGCGCTACACTGGGGATGTAGAGGTCGCAGAATTTCAGGCTTGGAATTCTGGAGTACCTGTGCCAGTCGCTGGTGGTCGTCAGTTTGGGTTTTGAGCAAAGGCTTTATGTTGGTCTGAGTTTATTGACCCTACGCGATAATTCAATGGACGTGAGGGGGGCGAGGTGCCTCCCTTGAAGATGCACTCCGTTTTTGCAACAATATCCGGCATGTAGTGTTGTTTGATGGGGGCTGCTTGGGAGGCTAATTAAATGAGTCGTAGAAGAAACGATTATGATTTATACACTTGAAGATCGTATGCCGTTCGATACGGCGACCTACGTTTATTTGGCAAAGGTTACCATTCGCCGTGCCTGGTTAGCGATGTTGGTTTGCATGACCATTGGCCTAGCCCAAACCGTAGAGGCCGCGCCGATGGACCTGAGTGCCTATGACCCGGCCTGCGGTGTATCGATTCGTCATCAAGATGAAACCCTCGTGGTGCACTGGAAGACGCCGGAAGGCGCCACTGAACTGACACTGAATCTCTCCGGTCAGGGGGCTGTTGTATCTTCGATTGCGGTGGCCTCAGGCGAGGAGAAGCCCGAGATCATCCTGCGCGATGCTGACCCAGTCACGGTTCTGACCCTCGCTGAACGCGATCTGAAGAAGCAGAACGGCTGGACCATTTTCTTTGATCATGTCGACCGGAAACCCCGCCAATCCGGGCCACTGTCGCTGACACTCAAAGGCGCTGTGGTGCGCAGTATGGGCCAGCGCTGTGTGATTGATCTTGACGGTCTTGAGGGACAGGGATTCGCGGGAAAACTCCGCTTCACCTTATATGCCGGCTGCGATTTGATCCACGTGCAGGCAGTTGTCACAACGGAAAAAGATTCACAGGCGCTTCTTTATGATGCGGGATTGACTTACGCCCCAGACGATAGATCCACCGTATGGATAGGGCTTGACGATAAACTCCATCGCGCCAAGGCAGGGGAACAAGTCGCAGCCCCTGAGAAGGTTCGTCATCGCACCATCGCGGTTGAGACTGAGACGGGAAGTGTTGCTATATTTCCACCTCCGCACCGGTATTTTTACCCACTCGATGAGGCCTACAACCTGGGCTTCACTTGGCGTGGAAACAACTATTTAAATCACGTGTCCGGCTTTGGCATCGGAATTCGCCAGGATCCTCAGGGCGATAATCGCTGGGTGCCATGGTTCAATGCGCCACCGGAAACGGAGCATAAGCTGGGTGTTTTCTGGCTCCCCTCACGAGACGGTGGTGAAAAACTCTTCGAGCGCGTCAAGGCCTACACGCATGGCGACCGTTTCGCGAAGGTCGAAGGGTATAAGACCTTCACCAGCCACTACCACATCGAGCATACAACACAGTTAATTGATGCACGCGAGGAAAGTAAGTCAGACGGCGTGCCACCAGCACTTGAGAAACCCGAGTTTGTTGAGGTGTTTAAGAACGCCGGTGTGCAGATCGTTCATCTGGGCGAATTTCATAACCGTCTCGGGCGAGAGCGACGTAGCCCTAGGAAAGCCTTCGCGCTACTGAAGACTCTCCACGACGAATGCGCCAGGCTCTCGGATGAAGAGTTGTTGTTGCTCCCTGGCGAGGAGCCCAATGTACACTTGGGGGGACATTGGATCAGCTTCTTCCCGAATCCGGTGATGTGGTCTCTGGGCCGGCCCAAGGGTAAACCCTTCGTTGAGGAGCATCCGGACTTCGGTCGCGTCTATCATGTGGGGAGCGCCGAAGATGTCCTGGAGCTCATGGAGCGCGAAGATGGCTTGATGTGGACCGCTCACCCGCGCATTAAGTCGTCCACAGGTTACCCGGACAGTTACCGCGATAAGCCCTTTTTTAAGTCCGATCGCTACCTAGGCGGGGCCTGGAAAGCGATGCCTGCCGATCTCTCACGAGATCGCCTTGGCTGGCGTGTGCTGGACCTGCTTGACGACTCGGCGAACTGGGGTACCAAGAAACAGATCGTCGGTGAAGTGGATATTTTTCAGGTCGATCGAACGACCGAGTTCTACGCCCATGCGAACATTAACTATCTGCGACTCGACCGTGTTCCAGAGTATAAGGACGGCTGGGCGCCAGTCTTGAATGCCCTGCGCGATGGGGCCTTTTTCATCTCTACAGGGGAGGTGTTGATGCCTAGCTTTACCGTTGGCGGGAAGGCCTCGGGTGAGACTTTGAAGCTCAATTCCTCGGGGCCCACAATCCTTAAGGCCAAGTTGACATGGACCTTCCCGATGGCTTTCGCCGAGGTGATCATCGGCGACGGCAAGACGGTTGAGCGGAAGCGTATCGACCTTTCTGAAACCAGTGCCTACGGTGAGCATACAGTGGAACTGCCCGTTGACCTGAGTAGTAAGACGTGGGTGCGTTTCGAAGCATGGGATGTGGCGGCTAACGGGGTCATTTCACAACCTGTATGGCTGCAGTAAA
This sequence comes from Candidatus Hydrogenedentota bacterium, assembly GCA_012965445.1. Next base: position 5,171 of record DTSJ01000366.1, on the reverse strand, counting down.
CGAACACGACAGGATCACAAAATGCACCCTGAGTAATGGCTGAAATGTGAGCGAGGGTGTTGTGTGCAATGCTCGCCTAAAAGTGGACAGTTAATCCGAGTTTTACTTGCGTCTCGCAAATATTCATCCGCACATACTCAGGTTGACTGATAAGGCGGCGGGACACTGACGGGAACTTCAAATCGCTCAAGAACGAACTGTTAAGCATCGAGGTGTGGCAGATTTGTGACCGTACTGGATGGTACTAGTAGATCGATTGGGTGAAAAGAAGTATCAGTACCAACCAGTACCGCACTTTGCATTCATCTGCGACGGGAACTGATCGCTCCGGAAAATGCGCCTCATTGGACCGCGGTTTCGGCTTCCCTGTTATGGAAAATAAATTCCCTGTTCCAGAAAAACTTTTCCCTGTTAAGTGATTTCGAATTCCCTGTTAATTTTGAGGCCCATATCACCCAAACCACACGAATACCCCCTAACCAAGAGGGTATTCACGCATACGGTTAACGAAATTTGCTCCAAAACTGGTTCTTTTCCCTGATAGCAGGGAATTCGGGTGAGAATGAGTTCGTAGCGTTTCTTAACACCGCCACTGAGTTTCTCGACCCTACGCCTACACACGGTGTGCGGTCGATAGCGATTACCGACGATTACCAATGGGTTCAACGTATCGAATGTAGTATCGTTCGAAGTGATTCCGGCGTAAAGCGGCGCGGGTTGTTAGACAATCGATTGACATTGACGCGCGACGCAATGTCCTCGATCTGTTCCGCGGTCGTGGCGCCGACTTCGGATAGTTTTGTCGGACAGTCAAGCGCAATCAAAAGGTCGCGAATCCCATGCACCGCGTCTTGCGACGTTTCGAAACCAAGCAGCTGTACGATATCGCCAACGATCTGACGTACATATTCGACTCCGCGGTCATCTGAGCAATCCGAATCAGAGACCTTGTCGTTGAATCCGAGTACAGCGCCAAGCGTGAGCGCAACAGCGCGCCCGTGGGCGACCCCAAATCGTGATGTGATTGTATAGGAGATTGCGTGGGGCGCCGTCGTTTTCGAGATGTTGATCGCCTTGCCCGCCAAGTGCGCGGCTTGGCACATTGCTCGGCGATCGTCTTCACTAGGTCGCTGAACGGCTGTCTTGAGATGTCGCCACGCCAGTTGGATTGACTCGGTTGCGTATGCGATTGATTCCTCGGTGGAACGTACGCTCCACATCGATTCGATAGCCTGGCAGATCGCATCCAATCCTGTATCTGCTGTGATATTCGGAGGCATTGTGTTCGTCAGGGTCGAATCGAGAATCGCAAAATCCGGCAACAAATAGCTGTGTGCCACAGAATATTTTTGACCTTCAAGATATACAACTGCGAAATGAGTCGCCTCGCTGCCGGTCCCGGCCGTTGTCGGAGCGACGATTACGGGAACTCCCTTGCGCGGATTACTTAAGGGGGATTTAATCAAGTCAACCGGGTCAACTTCCTGTACAGAGCAGAATCCTATCAGTTTCGCCAAATCGATCGCCGTACCTCCACCCACGGCAAGAATCACGTCTGGCTGGACAGAATGGTAGTGCCGAATTCCATCCTCTAGCGCTTCCAGAGAAGGATTCGGGGCAAACTCGCTGAACACATCGGCCTTGCGCGATTCCAATACCTGCTCCAACAAACGACTCGCGCCAGATTGTTCAAAAGCAACTGGATCGGCGACAAGTAGTATCGATGTACAAGACAAATAATCGAGGATTTCACCGACGCGATCCAAGCGGTCGTAGACCTGGGAGTTGTCACTACGACTGTTCGGCATTGACAATAGAAAAGGCTCGTGAGATCTAGTCATGGTCTAAGCATCGATTAGGAATTGAGTTGAGTGCTCTGAGAAAGCTACTTACATTGATTTGATGTGCACTATATCACACACCATGAATTTGATTTGATGCCGAGGCAGAAGCAACGCATTTGAAGTAGATCCCATCGATATGATGAACTCTAATTCGAATGTGATCGATGATCTCGAGTCGAATTGTCGCTTGAACCGCAGAACGTCAGACTTGTTGAGAGCCAATAGTCTACTCTCATTCGAGTATTATTCAACGCAGATTGGTATCTCATATGGGCGCTCTTGGTGACAATTCATCTCGATTCCGCATTGCGCAGTGGCGAATACTGCTGGCGACGATGTTCTGCTACCTATTTTTCTACACCGGTCGACAGACATTTGGCTTCGCAATTCCAGGGATTCAAGAGGAGCTGGGGATTTCAAAAGTATCTCTTGGGTGGGCCAGCACGGCGCTGCTGTGGAGCTACGCCTTTGGGCAGGCCATTAATGGAAATCTCGGCGACAAGTATGGAGGACGACGTATGATGAGCACCGGCGCAGTGCTCTCCTGCGGATTGAACTGGTGTACGAGCTTCGGTACGAACCTGATGAGTCTAATTATTCCATGGTCGGTAAACGGTTATGCCCAGTCGATGGGATGGGCCCCCGGCAGCCGCGTGCTATCAAATTGGTGGGGACACAAAGAACGCGGCAAAGTCTACGGCCTCTACGTTTTCGCGGCGGGTATGTCATCGGTACTCGCTTTTACAACGTCGGCGTTGATTCTGGAGTTCGGCCTCGGCTGGCGATGGATTTTTCGATTGCCGGTGTTGCTGCTGTTGGTCGGAGGCGTTGCCTACTACCTGATCGCGCGCGACCGACCGCAGAATCTGGGATTCCCTGCACTGGATTATGACGAAGATGACCCAATACAATCGGGCAAAAACGATTCTTTAGACAGTGGAAACGACGAGTCTGAGGAAACATCGTTGCAACGGTACAAACTTGTATTCGCGAACCGTCGGTTTATTTTCGCATCGATAGCAATTGGATTTCAGAGCATGGCGCGATACGGTCTGTTGATCTGGGTGCCTGTATATTTTCTGGGTGAAGACTGGAAGAACTCCGATACCAAGTGGATCAGTATTGCACTACCCGTTGGAATGGCTCTTGGTGCACTCATGAGCGGATGGTTGTCGGATCGTCTGTTCCGCTCGAACCGCTCTAGAGTCATAGTGTTGTTCATGGTACTGGCGGCGTTTTCCTCTCTGATAATGTACTTTCTTCCGCGAGATCATCCCGCGGGTATTGCCGTCTTATTCCTTACGGGTTTTTTCGCCTACGGACCACAATCCGCCTTTTGGGCATTATGCCCGGATATGCTGGGCCATCAACGAGCGGGTACTGGTACGGGAATTATGAATATGTTCGCCTATATCTTCGCTGGATTTGGAGAACCGTTCATCGGATGGATGATCGAATCAAACGGTAATAACACCGCCTTGGTCTTCCCGATTGTCTCGACGGCGTGCATCGCGAGCAGTCTTGTTGCGCTAACAATCCGCCGGTGAAGCTCGGCCCGTTTCTTCCCCGTAAGGTCGAAAAAACTCCGTCAACGTCGAAAACGCACCAAATCAAATGTGTAAATTGATTTTTTGAGACGAATTCGGTTGCGTGATCGACAACTCTAGAGTCTGGCCGAAATTCGAAAATAGTCTGCCAATATTGACTAAAAGTCACCGGCTATAAAAACAACGCCCACATCCTTCACAATACTTGATTAGCCTAAGATTTCTGCGAGTAAAGATGCAGCATCAGCAGCCAATGCTGCGCACTGGTTAAGGCCGAGCCCGTTGCTGGGTTGTACATAGACAGTAGGTAAATCCACCTCTAGTTGATGGAGAAAGGGTCCATCGCTATCCAGTAGTTTGTTGTAAGCCGACACGTAGGTCTGATTGGCCGTGAGGGTGCTGGCCGCGTGTCCGAGAAGCATCTCTGGCTGTACGTATCGACCTATCGTTTCAGTCAACAACGGCCACACAAAGTGGCCTGTTGCAATGGCAGTATCCGGGTTATCGAAATGACTATCCAGCATCCTGCGCAACCCCGGTACGTCCGTGAGCAAACCGTGAATTCCGTATTCTAGAACGTCGTTCGGCAAGAGCGGTGTTACGCGTTTTCTCTGAGGCCCAAATCCCGCATACCGCGCGATGGTTGTCTCTCCTGTAATCAAATTCATTACTTCAGGCGTATGCTGATCGCTCTTATGCTCTGTGACGTGCAAGTATTCAGGGCGACCATCGGGCAGCGCATCGGAAAATAGGTCACGGTGAATTCCTGTGCATAGAATGACACCGGAGATTGGACGCTCGGTGAGCGTGCCGTCGCATTCGGTTTCAATCTTGTTGTGCGTACAACGTATGACTCGCGTGTTGAAGAGAGGCTCGACATAGGGATGTTGAACAGCGCGTTCTGTGAGTTGCTGAACAAAGACGCGAGGATTAACTGCCATTGTTGTCGGATCAAGAACCGCCCATGCTACTTGGTCTGGACGAAGCCCGTTTGTTTCAGGTATGTCCACGCCCTTTACAAGTTCACAATTCTCCAATCGTCCCTCAGAGTATGACTGCGCGAGTACATCTTGCGCCGTCTTATCCAGTTCAGATGACGAGTTTCCGGTACAGCAAATCCAAGGCCTGGAGTGCAGGTCGATCGCACCTTCTTCCTGCATGCCCTTGAGAAGTTCATGAGAGCGACGTGTCAAATCTTTGGCCGGACTTTCCGGGTCAAACACATGAAGCATGAGGTGACCAGCCGCATGGGGGCCTGAGGCGGACATGTTGCCAAATTCTTGTTTTAGAGGGTCGTTGGCATCGACGAGATAGATCCTGGCCGGCCGCGATTGTGACTCGAGCTCCTCTGCAAGCGCTCTAGCAGCACAATTTCCGAGAGGTCCTGCGCCAATTACGGCATAGGTTTCTTTCATGTAGACTCTCCACCTAGATCTGTTAGAGCGGAGTCCAAAACCACGATGGCTTCATCCACTTCTTCATCAGAGACCGTGAGCGGTGGAGTCAATATGACGTATCGCCCGCCTGAAGTCTTGAAATTCAATCCGAGTTCGAGGCACCGGTACAGGAGCCGGTCGGCGAATTGACTTGATGGCGCGTCCAATTCGAGCGCAATAAGTAGGCCCAATCCACGAACACTAACCGCGCGCGAGTGTTTCTCAATCAATTTTTTCAGCCCATTAGTGAGTCGGTCTCCCTGCGTGACCGCGCGTTGGACGAGCGAATCATTTTCGATGGCGTCGAGGACAGCGTTGACGGAGTTTTTTCGACCTTACGGGGA
>DTSJ01000365.1 GCA_012965445.1 Candidatus Hydrogenedentota bacterium | reverse complement strand
GCAAACCAGGTCAAAGGCCTTCCCCCGGAACTCCTCCGAAAAGGCCGCCTAGACGAAATTTTCTTTGTCGATCTACCCTCTATCGAAGAACGTATCGAAATCTTCAAGATTCACCTCAAAAAGAAAAAACGGGAATTCCAACTCTACTCCATCGAAAAACTCGCTCACGCCGCAAAAGGATTCAGCGGAGCCGAAATCGAGCAGGTCATCATTGCCGCACTCCACGATTCCTTCTTCGAGGATCGGGAACTCGCTCCAGATGATATCCTCCACAACATCGAAATTACCGTTCCCCTCTCGGAAACCATGCGTGAACAAATCGACGCCATGCGCCAATGGTCACGCGATCGCGCCAGACCCGTCTCGGCATCCCAATCTAAAGTTTCGATAGGATGAACAACACTATGGATCGATTCGACTGGATAGAAGTCAAGGACGATTTCGAAACCCCGCCCCTGGTCGATACCATAAATGAGCCCGACTTCCATCCATTTAAAGTAGCACGGAAAATGCGCGCCTCAGGACACTTCAGAGCAGCCGTTGCCCACTACAAAATCGCCATTACCCAAGACGCATCCAACTATAAAGCATGGCGCGAAATCATTGACACCCTCGTCCGCGCAAGACAACTCGAACACGCCCAGGATATCGCCGCCAAAGCCAAGGCTCTCTATCCCGATGTCGCCCGCCTTTTCCCATCCCAAGCACTCGTCCTGCTCCATACAAATAGACTCGAACAGGCGAAACAAGAACTCGAACGTGGATACGCACTCGGTGATCGATCATGGTACCTATCCTGCGTCCGGGCCGAAATCATTCTCGCCGACAACATCGGCTACTCAAAAGAAGCTCTCGAATCCCTCGAGAAAGCAACCCTCGCAGCCAAATCGCCCTGGGAAGCATTCTTCATAGGAGGCTGGATACTCCTCGAAGCCGATCAACCAACCTGGGCAGCGGGATACTTAGCCGAAGCAGGCCACAGAAACCCCACAGCCCCAATCATATGGCTCTGTCTCGGTGACTGTTTCAAAGACCTCCGCCTCTTCGACCAGGCCATGTTCTATTATGAAAAAGCGCTCGAACTGGAGCCGCTGCACCACCTAGCCCTGAAACGACAACGCTCATGCACACCCAAGCTATACGGATTACTGCGCATATTCAGAAAAGAATCTCTCCGAAAACAATGGAATGATGCATTCAACAAAACACAGAACATGGAGCAATAGAGAATGACCACCGAATACACATCTCCCCTCGTCGAACGATTCGCTACAAAAGAAATGGCCCAGCTCTGGGGCGCACAGAAAAAATTCTCCACCTGGCGACGCTGTTGGATTGCCCTCGCCCAAGCCGAACAGGAACTCGGCCTGAACATCACCGACGAGCAAATCGAGGAAATGAAAGACAACGTCGACAATATCGACTTCGAATCCGCGCGCGCACACGAATCCAAAACACGCCACGACGTCATGGCACACATCCACACCTACTCGGAAGTCGCCCCGAAAGCCGCCCCCATCATTCACCTCGGCGCTACGAGCTGTTACGTCGGCGACAACACAGACCTCATTCTCCTGCGCGAAAGCCTCGAGATCATCCTTTCAAAAGCCGTAAACGTCATCGCAAATCTAAAAACCTTCGCGCTCAAATACAAAGACCTCCCCACACTCGGCTTCACCCACTACCAGCCCGCTCAGGTCGTCACCGTCGGAAAACGCGCATGCCTCTGGGCGCAAGACCTTCTTTTCGACATCGAAGACCTTGAAGCACAGCTCGTCCGCCTGAAATGCCGCGGCGTCAAAGGCACCACAGGCACCCAGGCCTCGTTCATGGCTCTCTTCGACAACGACTCCGAAAAAGTCCGCAAACTAGACCAGCTCGTCGCAGAACGCCTCGGTTTCTCTGAATCCTACCCCGTGACCGGCCAAACCTACCCCAGAAAAGTCGATACTCAGGTCCTCCAGGTCCTCGCATCAATTGGAGAATCCGTCCATAAATTCGCAACCGACATGCGGCTCCTCCAAAATCTCAAGGAAATCGAAGAACCTTTCGAGAACGACCAGGTCGGCTCGTCAGCGATGGCCTACAAAAGAAATCCCATGCGCTCAGAACGCGCCTGCGCACTCGCAAGGCACCTCATGGTCGCGCCCCTCCATTCCCAATTCACAACAGCAACACAATGGTTCGAACGCACACTCGACGACTCCGCAATCCGCCGCATAAGCCTCCCCGAAGCATTCCTCGCGTGTGACGGAATCCTCAA
>DTSJ01000364.1:6318-8357 GCA_012965445.1 Candidatus Hydrogenedentota bacterium | reverse complement strand
ACCATATATAGGGTTTAGTCAAGTAAAAACACCGTATATAAGACTTAGAGTTCGACCGTGCTGAAGGAGGTTCGGGGGCGTGGAAATTTTTTCTGGTATATCCGATGACCGCAAATCTGAGATTAAGGGGGTCCTGCTGCTGGCCGTCAGTGCACTTTTATTTATCGCGCTCGCGACAGATGCCTACCAGGGCAGCAGCAATCGCGGCCTGACCAATCTTGGAAGCGGCGGTCAGTTCATGATCGGACTCATCTATGTCACCATCGGCCACGCGGCGCATATCCTCTATTTCCTCGTCGGCTCCTGGGGTCTTATGCAGCTGCGACATCACCCGCTCGATCGCCTCGGCACCCGCGTCGCTGGTTCCGTCATGCTCATCGTTTCAGTCGCCGGATTTCTGCACATCACAATTCAAAACGGCAAAGAACCTGGCGGTGCGATCGGAATGTTCTTTGCTGATATCACGCAGCCGATCTTTGGATCGATAGGTTCAACAGTTATCGCGGTGACTCTCGCGGCGGTCGGTACGCTGTTGTCAACTGAGTTCTTGTTTATCCGCTTGATTCGTTCAATGGTTTCCATCTTCCTGCTCGTCATCCGATCTATCGATAGACTCCGCCTGAATTATGTGGAGGGAGTCCATAGTCGTCGTGAAGAAACATCACAGCGCGCCATTACCGTAAAGGCTAAGCCCGTAACGGAAAACACCGAAACATCCGCGAAGCCGAAACGGTCATGGGGTGAATTCTTCGGACGTTTGTTCAAGACGAAAAAGGGAAAGGTAAAGGCGGCTGTCGCGGCGGCAAGAGAAGGGAAGGAACGCTCCGCAGAAGAACCCGTCATAGCGATTCATTCTGATGTACGGGATAGTGTCGATACGCCAAAAGCAAACGTGGAAGAAGAAGAAGATTTCGAATTGAATATTGAACTCGCACCGGCAACCGACGAGCAGCTTGAATTACCTGCCGAGAAGGAAGAGGAAGCTGATCTCGAAGACAAAGAGGCAGCAAAAATAACCCAAGACATTGAAGAGACGGCCATCGCTCAGGAAGCTCCGAAAGTACGAAAACCCGCTAGATTACGGCGTAAAAACGTGATCGATGAAATTCCAGCCGACTATGTTTATCCAAAGCGATTCACGCGGCCGCCCATTACGATGTTCGAAGAGGCACCCAAGATAACCCGCCACGATCTGACATCGCTGCTGAGAGAAACCGCTACGCTACTCGAAGAAACGCTCAAGACTTTTGGCATCGAAGCAAAAGTGACGGATATCACCCGCGGGCCAACGCTAACGCGTTTTGAACTGGAGCCCGCCTCTGGAATAAAAGTTGCCCGGTTCATTGCGCTTACCGATGACCTTGCGCTGGCGCTCAAAGCTCACGGCGTTCGTGTTGAGGCGCCCATTCCCGGTAAGGGCAAGGTCGGTATTGAAATCCCAAACGACGAGGGTGAGGCAGTGATGATTCGCGAGCTGCTGGTGTCGAAACAGTTCAACAAGAAAGCCAGCCAATTACAGCTCGCGCTCGGCAAGGACATTGCTGGCGACGTCGTTGCGGCGGACCTGGCAACCATGCCGCACCTGCTGGTAGCCGGAGCGACGGGCGCTGGTAAAACGGTATGCATAAAAACGATTCTTGCGAGTCTGCTCATCTCGAAAACGCCTGACGAATTGCAGCTCATGCTGATCGACCCGAAGATGGTCGAACTTTCCATCTTCAATGACATCCCGCACCTGATGACGCCGGTCGTGGTCGATCCCAAAAAGGCGGCGGCGGCGCTCAGCTGGCTCATTAACGAAATGGAAGAACGCTATCGTCTGTTCGCGCATCTGCGGGTACGTAATATCGAGGTTTACAACGAAAGCGTGGACAACGGAGAAATCGAAGTCGACGGCGGAGAAGAAGAGGATTTGGATAGCGTGGCCGCGATTCGGAAGCTGCCCTATATCGTATGTATTATTGACGAATTGGCCGATCTGATGATGCTTGCGCGGCGGTCGGTACGCTGTTGTCAACTGAGTTCTTGTTTATCCGCTT
>DTSJ01000364.1:464-6308 GCA_012965445.1 Candidatus Hydrogenedentota bacterium | reverse complement strand
GGATGATGCTCGCGCGCGCCGAAGTAGAGGACGCGATCGCCCGATTGGCTCAGCTTGCCAGAGCAGTCGGGATTCACCTGATCATCGCGACGCAGCGCCCTTCGGTAGATGTATTGACCGGAGTTATCAAGGCTAACTTCCCGACGCGCATTTCGTTTCAGGTGTCATCGCGCGTGGATTCCCGATGTATTCTCGACGAAATTGGCGCCGAGCGGCTCATCGGGAAAGGCGACATGCTTTACCTTCCCGCGGGAAGCAGTAAACCTTTGCGCATTCAGGGGGCGTTCGTCAGCGACGACGACATGAACGATTTGATTTCGTATTTGAAGAGGCAGGCGCCTCCTCAATATCGAGATGAGATTGAAAATTACGGGATGCAGCAGCAGGAAAACATTGCTGATATAAATGATGATGCGGACGAACTTTTTGACGACGCGGTCAAGATCGTAACCGAAACGGGGCAGGCATCAATTTCTATGGTGCAAAGGCGCCTGCGCGTCGGGTATACTAGGGCCGCTCGACTGATCGACATGATGGAAATGAAGGGAATCGTCGGGCCACACTTAGGTAGCAAGGCCAGAGAGATTCTGGTCGCGTCCGGGGGAAACGAAGACGAGGTCGCCTAAAGGCAGTCTCCAACAGAAAAAGAGAGGTGGTATGAGCGAGGAGTCATTTCGGGGGAACGAGTTGAGAGTCCGACGAGAAGAAATGGGTCTGAGCCGCGAAGACGTGTTTCGTAAGTTGCGAATCCCAATCGACGTAGTTGAGCAGATCGAATCAGGGAGAATGAAACCGCTTCCGTCGCTGACGTACAGCATTGGGTTTATCAAGACCTATTGTGATTTGCTCGGCATAAACTCCGAACCCTATATTTCTGAACTGGTTATGTCGCGCCGGGAACGTAAAAGTCTGATCGAACAGGCAGTCCATGGCAATGCCAAGGATCAACCTGTCTGGCTCCGCGAGTTAATCATGTGGTCCGCCATAATTGCGATCATCGTGCTGGGCTGGGTTGCATACAGCATCATGTTCCAACCAAGTTCGAGCGACTCAACCAGCCAGGTACAGGCTGATACGGTCGATATACGCGTACCGCAGTTTCCCATGCGCTGAAACCAAAAGCGGCCGGATCACGACCGTCTTACCAATCGATTGGCATCAACGATGCATCCCAGTTTCGAATTTGGTATCATATCAAACGGCTGAACACACGTCGTGTTGATCGACAAAAGGGAATCGGTAACCATGAACCTACCGAATAAACTGACCGTTGCACGTTTGATTCTCGTCCCCGTTTTTGTCGTGTTAATGTCTTTCGAAAACGTCGTAACCTACATTGCAGCCTACCTGGTTTTTTCCGTAGCGTCCATCACCGATTACTTTGACGGCAAGGTCGCCCGAGAACAGAATCTGGTAACCAGTTTCGGAAAGCTCATGGATCCGCTGGCGGACAAAGTCCTCGTGGCGGCTGCATTCGTAATGGCGATGAAGGTTCCGAGCCTGAACATTCCCGGCTGGACCATAGTGGCCATTCTCGCGCGAGAATTTCTCGTGACGGGTGCGCGCTCAATGGCTGGGTCGGATGGTCTGGTTATCGCCGCGAATCAATGGGGGAAAATCAAGACGGTTCTGCAAATGGTATACATCTTTCTGTTTCTATTCCTTGCGATCGGCGTGTGGGCGGCAGAATATTGGTTTCCAGACTACGCGGAACGGTATACGAACGCGCTGGGCCATGCATCGTTCTTCGGCATTATCGCCGTATCCCTTCTAACCGTCTATACCGGAATACAATTCGCCCAATCCAACTGGAAATCGCTCAATCTGAGTAGTCAGCAATGAATCCGTTGAGTACGTCTACGCTGCATATCGATCTAGCTGCCTATAGACGTAATCTCCAATGCATCAAGGGTCAGATTGGCGCGGAGTGTAATATCCTTCCTGTTGTAAAAGCCAACGCTTACGGACATGGAGTGCTACCTCTCGCCGAAGCAGCTATTGCGGAGAAAGTTTCAACGCTTGCTGTGGCGACAGTGGCAGAAGGACTGGAGCTCCGAAGTGCTTATCCGGCTATCCCGATTCTGGTGCTGGTTCAACCCTCCGATGACGAGCTTATGCCCGCAATCCAGAACGGACTACATCTCACGCTCTCAGATTTGAACACCGCCGAACGCGTGGGTGAGCTGGCGAGCAAGATGAACAGAATCGTAAGTGTGCACTGCGAAATTGATACTGGAATGGGACGTCAGGGATTTATGCTCGATGCCGAGCCGAAAGCCATCCTCAAGGTCACGCGGATTTCGAACGTCGATATCGAAGGGATTTACACTCACTTTCCCGACGCGGATCAGGACGACGCGACATTCACGCTCTACCAGATTAAAACCTTCGGTCAACAGCTCAAAGATCTCTCAGACCTTGGCATTCCTTTCGAAACGGCTCATGCCGCGAACAGCGCAGCCATTTTGAATCATCCAACAAGCTATTTCGATCTGGTTCGTCCGGGTATCATCACGTACGGCGTCTATCCAAACAATATCGTGCCCGAAGATACACCATTTCGTCCCGTCGCAAGCTGGACCACCCGCATCGTTCTTGTTCGCGATATTCCTGCAGGAGTCGATATCAGCTATGGCCGCACCTACCGCACCGTGAATTCTGAGCGTATAGCGGTCATCCCCGTAGGCTATGCTGACGGGTATCCGCGTGCTCTCTCCAATCTGGCCGAAGTTATCATTCGCGGGGTACGCTGCCCGGTGCGCGGGACAGTAACAATGAATGAAACGATGGTCGATGTCAGCCAGGTGCAGAACGCGGATGTCGGGGATTCAGTGACACTCATAGGGGCGGACGGAAACGAACGAATTCGGGTAGAGGAACTCGCCCACAAATGCGATACGATTGGGTATGAGATTCTCACAGGTATCGGTCCCCAGGTCGCCCGAAATTACATCCAGGTTACGGCAATGGCAGAAACTTCGTAATGCATCAGACCTACTATATCGACGGCTACAATGTCCTGCATCACAGCAGCGAGCTTGAGGAGTTAATGCGCGATCATTTCGAGGTCGCCCGCGATCAGCTGATTGATCGGATCGTACACTGGTGTGCGGCATCCGGCGAAAAGGCGAACATCATTTTCGACGGACAAGGAAAACGTACCGAAGCGTCTCCGAATCATCCAGACACAAAACTCGTCGAAATTCTGTTCTCATCAAAACACCTGACCGCAGACATGATCATCGAACGCGCCGTGTTTCAATCATCCCGGAGAGAATCCATCATTGTCGTATCCGCTGACCGCGGCATCACCGATCTCTGTATGGGCAAGGGGGCACTCGTGATGCATCCGCGCCATTTCTGGGAGTCCATTCGCGAATCGGATTCAGAGACAAGGCGCAGCGTAGCAAAAACACAGACAACCCGGATGGGATCGCTTGAGGACACGTTAGATGACTCGGCGCGCGAACACCTGGAGCGCATTCGAGGAGAACTCGATTCATAAGAATCGTATCAGTCGCTGACGTTGAGTAGTGATGCCGGATCCAGCGCATAGAGGTTGACCTTTTCAATTCGGCCTTCCAGAGCCAAAACGCCGGCCACCTCGTCGCCCATAGGCAACGCGACCATCTCCCATTGATCTACAGGCCCTAACTCTTCGGGTACGCGCAGAACGCGCGGCGGCTGCGCAGGGTCTACCTCGACATCAAAACGATTTAACCCCAACGATAAGCCGCGTCCGGATACCTTCATAAATGCTTCTTTGCTGGACCAGCACCGATAGAACGCGCGGACGATTTGTTCCGTATCCAATGCGAACAACACCTCTACTTCGGTGGGTGAAAAATATCGGCGTGCAAGCTTCTCCAGTTCCAGCCGCTCTCGGTTTCGTTCTATGTCCACACCGACGGATTGATCCAGGGTAAGGGAGATCGCGCCCAATGAGGACGTGTTAGAGACGTTGAACTGAATGCCATGATCCGATTCGGTTAAAGACGGTTTTCCGAATTCGCCGTATGAGAATTCGATATCGGAGGGATCCAGCGAACAGTACTGACCTAAAAGATACCGCAAAGCTCCGCGTCCCACCGTGAATCGAAGCCCATGTTCTTTGCGGATGAATCGATCCGCGCGCTCGATTTCCTCTGGCGACAGAACCATTCGAAACGCTTGTTCTGTCGCTGTAGACACTTCGAGATTCAGTCTCCACACGTCGACATGACCAGACTTGAGGTTGCGGGCGACTGGAAACTCCCCCCACTCTCCCGGCGTTTCAATCACGATTCGTACGCGTCGTCACTTGCGCTCGATCTGGGGCCAGATGTCGCACTCCGGCAGGCTTCTCGCCAGAAGCAGCAATGAAACATTGGTAACGGTCGATTCATCCAGCTTCAATACTTTCAAGTTGGTCAACTCTACGAGATGCGCGGCCGTCGAATCGGACACTCTGGTGTCGCGCAGATCCAGACGTTCAAGTTTATTCATTCGTACCACGTGTTCAATCACGGATTCGTTTACACGTCCCCCGCGCAACGAAAGAACCCTCAGATCATTCAATTTGCCCAACACGCCCAACCCTTCTTGTGATATTTTTGCCGCCAGTATGTGGAGTTCACGCAGATCTGTCAGCCCCGCCATATACTTGATTCGCTCATCCCGCACCGAATCACCATACAATTCGACAGAATAAAAGTCCGAGGGCCCGAAATGCTTCAGGATCTCCATCTGCTCAGCCCCTCTTCCGCTGATCGTCAGACGAATCTTATCCGAAATGCGGAAAGTAACAGAGCCCTTTGCATCACCTCTTTTTTCCCAGCCGACACTGCCGTCCTCTTTAAACACGCGAACGCTCAATTTTCCCAGCGGCGTCTCGTCGGGAAACTTCAGTATCCGATCACTGCTGTCAAGAATGGTTGTGCGTTCAGCGTCGGGAAATGCCGGGCCTGTCTCCTCAGGCGACTCGACGACGGCTGCCGTGGTGGTCGCGCCGTCCGCTCCGGCACCTCCAGTGGAAGTCAAAGCCTCTTGCGCCTGCGTTTCGGAAAGGGGCAGCGTATCGAGTCCGGAGCTTCCCTGCGACATCTTAAAATACAAAGCCGCCCCTCCGCCAAGTGCAACGAGAATTACCAAAACAGCCGCGATAGGTACCGGGCTGCGCTGTTCCGATTTCGCTTTGGCAGTCTCCTCGGCACGAGCGCGCAGGGCTTCCTTCTCTTTCTGAAGTTTTTCCTGCATTCCGGCCATACGTTCTTCCATGACCTGAAGCTTTTTCGCTTCCTCTGCTGCCGCCGCGGCGGCCGCAGCGTTGTCTCCGCCCGATTCCAATTCCTCGCGCAGTTTATCGACCTGCTCCTGCGCGGCCTGCAACTCTACATCCTTCTGCTTCTGCGCCTCTTCAAGCTCCCGGGCAAGCGCCTCTTCCGACTCCTCCTTTTCACCGGCATCACGTTCAAGCTGCTCTAATTGCTCCTGCAGGGCACCGACCTTTTCCTGCTGGGTACTCGCCCCTGATTCCGCGTCCTCGATGGTCTGGCTCTTGAGTTCAAGTTCGACCTGTAGCGCCGCCATTTCCTCGCGCGCTTTCTCCATCTGTTCTTCGCTGGCCGATTTAATTAACTCAAGTTCCCCTGACAACGCGTCCTCTGAACTCGACTTCGCCTCGGCATCGCGCTTTGCCTGCTCAAGCTGATCCTGCATCGTCGCAAGAGCCTCTTCGTGTTCGGAAGTATTTTTCTCCGCATCCTGAACATGCTGCTCTCTAGACTCAAGCTTAGATTTGAGTTCTTCCATCTCCGCGCGTGCCTGATCCATTGCTTCGGCACTGGCAGATTTTATGCTGTCCAG
>DTSJ01000364.1:0-454 GCA_012965445.1 Candidatus Hydrogenedentota bacterium | reverse complement strand
TTTTTCCGCCGCTTCGAGCTGAATCTTTTGCAATTCACCTTTCAGGCTGGACGCCGCTTCTTCTTTGTCGGAAGACCTTGACTCAGCTTCGGCAACTGCAGCACGCTGCGCATCGAGTTCTGCGCGAAGTTTTTCGCTCTCCGCCTGGGCCTGCGCAACAGCTTCCTCGCTGGCGGACTTGATATTTTCGAGTTCGCTGGCCAATGCGCCTTCAGAAGCGGATTGCTCCTCGGCCTTAAGCGCCATTTCCGCAAGCTCTGCCTCAAGTTTTGTCTTCGATGCTTCGGCTTCAGTGCTCGTCGATTCGGCATCAGATACCGCCCGCTCGTGCTCTTCCAACTGCTTCTTGAGTGCTTCACTTTCCTCTTGGGCTTTCGACAGCGCTTCGGCACTCGCTGTCTCGACGCGATCCATTTCGCCGCGCGGCAGCAGAGGAAGCGAAAAAGCTTCAGGT